>JANOCH010000238.1:0-3293 GCA_031412015.1 Chitinophagaceae bacterium | reverse complement strand
AGGAAATTAACCAATATTAGATTTTACTGACCAACTGCTATACCTTCATACAAATGTTTCGTGTGCCGGACTCAGTAGTATACCGGTTTTTCGGTGATACGGACATTTTCGTTTTTCTTTTTTTCTTCGCCACCAATTGTGTGGCTGATCCGTAGCCCGACTGCTCTGTCCCCGCATTGAATAAAATATCGTTCCTTCTGGAAAAAGCCAAACGGTTTATCTGCACCCGGTGACTGTCACTGTATAACCCCGGCAGGCCATGATAAAAACTCTTACTCTTATTTTTCGGCGGCTATTAATTGCTGAATGGTATAGTATTCCCCGCCAGGTTATCCAACTGCCGCAAACGATCCGTTGCGAAAATTTCCCTGCCAATATTTTCACCGTATTTTTTCAAACCTTAAATCATAAAAACATGAAACCTTTATTCCCATCATTGGGTCAAAAGCTCAATTGGCTGGCGCTTATTCCTGCAATAATTCTGGTATGCCTGTTCACAGCCTGTATCAAACCACATGATGCTCCCGTTCTTTCCATTACACCTGTGGCTTCCGGCTTTGTGGCTCCGATAGGTCTTGCTATTGATAAATATGGAAGGGTATGGGTGGCCGAAATGGGCGCTGGCAAAAATGACGGTAAAATTTCCGTTATTTCCAACGGAACAAAATATGATGCCATCACCAGTTTTGAATCCGTCATCATTGGCAATGGCGAGATCGAGGGACCTACCCATTTACTTTTTCATGAAGGCAAATTATTCATCCTGGGTGCAAAAGGAAAATTGTACAAAGCCGATGTATCTCATTTCAGGGCGGGTGATGCTCCACTCATCGCTTCCAACCTTGCAGTCGAAGATATCGGCTCATTTGTGTTAGCCTATCCTTTTGCCGTGCCTACGGGTGAAACCCATCCATACGATCTTGTAGCTGCGCCGGACGGTTCCATATATATTACCGATGCGGCGGCCAATGCTGTATTAAAAAGATCAAAGTCGGGTAAGCTCTCTGTTGTAGCCCAGCTTCCATTGGTGGCCAATCCGCTGCCATTCGGTCCGCCAATGATACACCCGGTACCCACCGGCATTATTTATGAGAAAGGAAATTTATTGGTGACTACCCTTACCGGTTTTCCATTCCCGGCAGGGAAAGCCATTATCTATAAGGTGAGCCCCAACGGTAATTTTTCCGTTGCACAGGATGGGTTTACTACGTTGGTTGATATTGCCAAAGGAAATCATCATGGAAATATCGTCGTCCAGCATGGCGAATTTGGGCCGGCAGGGTTTATGCTGGGTACCGGTAAGCTGGTATGGATAGATGGTACCAGCGCTACCGACCTGGCCACGGGATTAAATCTTCCGGCCGGCATTACTCAGGCCAATGTACATACCTGGTATATCACCAGTCTCGCTGATGGGACAGTATACAAGGTCACTTACCAATAAAAAAAATAGCGGGTGGTACATACCAGGTTGCCGCCTGCTTTTTTTATTGAAAGCTCTCCGTAGCTGTTAATAATTAAAGGTGAACGTTTACGTTAGACAGTGCCGGTTATGCTGACAAGCAAGGTGTCAACCACTGCTTAACGTATCAGAACTTCTGGCTTTTTTAACCCATCCCCTTACCCCATAGGATCTGAATGATTGTTGTTATTCATCTTGTATGATGGTGCAGAGAAATATATGTACGTCGCGCCGGCAGAGTTTTGTTTTATCAATTGAAGTATATATAGACAATCTCCTTCGCGCCGAACGTTACATCGATAAAAATAAAATAGGTACCAGTTTTTTCAATAGACCCACTGCGGCGTCAACGGAGCCGGAATAAGTGCATGTAAACCCATCTTCCTCCGGTACTTTTTTCATTGCATTTAGAAAATAATCAAGTTCGTTTGTGTCATTACCAATCGGAGAATATGTTTTTTCATAGTTCGAAAATGCTGAAGGTAGATAGTAGATCCGGGAGGAGACTCGTCGGGCAACTGTTCGTTGGCTGCTTAAAGCAACGTACATTAGAGGTATAGGCAAATGCCGCGTGTGGAAATGCATTAATATTGCCATGCTACTTCCGGTATGGGCAAAATATTTCCCTTGACGTTTGAATGGGAGGCTTTGTCGACTTGACCAAATTATTATTTTATAGTTGCCGGGGAAAACATATTGATGACCAGTATAAGTTCATCGGGTTAAAGGTAAAAATATTATGCATACTACAGAAGGAGTAATACCCCATATCAACCTGGATCTGATTCAGACACTTGCCATTGCCGGCATTGTTTACTTAACAGGAATGATACTCAAAAAGAAGATAGATGTTTTTGAACGACTCAACATACCCTCTGCTGTTTTAGGTGGTTTAGTTTTTGCTGCTTTCAATCTTGTTGCCCATGACAGGTTAGTTAATATTAAATGCAATACTTCTATACAATCGTTGTGCATGATGCTTTTTTTTACGTCAATTGGAACAAATGCAAGTTTTTCTTTGTTGAAAAAAGGCGGAAAGCAGGTGATATTGTTCCTGGCTATTGGATCAGCATTTTGTGTAATTCAGAACCTGGTCGGCATAGGAGTCGCCACCTTATTTGATGTACCGAAACTCTTTGGTGTAATGGCCGGTTCGGTAACGCTGGTTGGAGGGCCTGCAACAGGACTAGCGTTTTCTCCTTTATTTGAAGAATTGGGATTAAAAGGTGCTGAAACGATCGCCATCACATCTGCCACTTTTGGAATTGTTTGCGGGGGATTGATTGGCGGTCCCGCAGGAACATTTCTAATTCAGCAATTCCGGTTAAAGAAAGAGATGCGGAAAATTGGTGAAAGGGCTAAGGCTGAATTGACTGAAACTGATGAAGTACTTAACATTGATACATCGAATGAGAATTCAAATTTTACATTAAGTCTGATCAATACGGTTGTGATCATGGGCCTGGGAGGGATTGTCAGTTCGATGATCGCAAAATCCGGCATAACCCTTCCGGCATATATAGGTGCAATGATAGTGGGCGCTGCTTTCAGGAACATCAACGACAAAACGCAATGGATTAAAATTGATCAGCCGTCAATTGATTTTGCCGGTGGAATAGCCTTGAATATTTTTCTGACAGTGGCATTAATGGATTTGAAACTATGGGAACTGTTCTATCTTGCCATACCGCTTTCAGCGATACTGGTAACACAGGTAATCGTGGTTATATTATTCGCAGTGACAATCACCTTCCTGGCAATGGGTAAGAATTATGAGTCCGCGGTCATGTCTAGTGGCTTTATTGGATTTATGCTGGGAACTGTTGCCAAT
>JANOCH010000237.1:0-10371 GCA_031412015.1 Chitinophagaceae bacterium | reverse complement strand
TTTTCGGAAACCTTTCGGTTCCCTGGGTCCTAATAACGTTCTATCGCCTTTTTCAAACGAATATTTGTCTTCAATTTTATTTACTGTTTTGTCATAGGTCACAATGTCGATTACCTGTGCGTTGAAAACCGCACGGATCTTTTCACCTACTAATTCATAAATACCCTGTTCATCCATTTTTGCCACCAGGTTTTCCTGTACACTGTTGATGACAGCCAGTTCGTCATTGCGTTGTTCCGTTTCTTTTAACAGGCGATTGGTTTCATCAAATAGACGGGCACTTTCCAAAGCTACGCTCATACTATTGGCAAGGGTAGTGATCAGGCTGACATCAGAGTCGGAGAAAGCATGTTCATGGTCAAGATTCTGTAAACTGATAATACCATTGACTTTTCCGCTTGCTATCAGTGGGAAGAATATCTGCGATTTGGCCATTTCACCGATGAGTACTTCATTATCATATTGGCGGGAAGCTCCTTCAACATCTTCATTGTTCAACAGCATCTCACCTGTTTCAATAACATGTTTCCTGAATCCTTTTGGCTCTCTTGGTCCTAATAGCGTCCTGTCGCCTTTTTCAAAAGCGTATTTGTCTTCAATTAGATTAGTAGTACGGTCGTAGGTAACAATATCAATGACCTGTGCATTGAAGATCTCTCTTATCTTCTCACCTACCAGCTCATAAATACCCTGGATATCCATTTCCCTTACTAATCCTTCCTGTACACTATTGATGACACCCAGTTCAGCATTTCGTTGTTCGGTTTCTTTTAATAAGCGTTTTGTTTCGTCGAACAGCCTTGCACTTTCCAAAGCGATGCTCATGCTGGTGGCCAATGTATTGATCAGCCTCACATTGGAATCGGAGAATGCATGTTCGTGGTCTACATTCTGAAGACTGATAATTCCGGACACCTGGCCGGCAGTGATCATCGGAACCAGTACAAGTGATTTTGGTACTTCTCCCACCACCACTTTATTACCATACTTTAAGCCTACAGTTTCAGCATCTTCATTGATCACTAATTGCTCACCCGTTTCAATGATATGTTTACGGAACCCGCTGGGCTCTCTTGCACCCACCAAGGTCCTGTCTCCTTTTTCATAAGAGTATTTGTCTTCGATCAGGTTTGTCTTTCTGTCGTACGTAACGATATCAATGACCTGTGCATCAAAAATTTCCCTGATCTTTTCACCAACGAGATAATAGATACCCTGAATGTCCATTTCACGCACCAATCCATCCTGCACGCTATTAATAACAGCGAGCTCAGCATTGCGTTGCTCGGTTTCTTTCAATAAGCGGTTGGTTTCATCAAATAGCCTTGCACTTTCCAGCGCTACACTCATACTGTTGGCAAGGGTAGTGATCAGGCTGACATCAGATTCAGAGAAAGCATGTTCATGATCAAGATTCTGCAGGCTGATGATGCCATTTACTTTTCCGTTGGCGATCAACGGGAAGAATATCTGCGCCTTGGCCATTTCACCGATCAGTACTTCATTATCGAATTGCCTGGAAACTTCTTCTACATTCTCATTATGTAAAAGAATTTCACCGGTCTCAATAACATGTTTCCTGAACCCTCTTGGCTGTCTTGGTTTAACTAAAGTCCTGTCGCCTTTTTCATACGAATACTTGTCTTCAATGAGGTTTGTATTGCGGTCGTACATGACGATATCAATGACCTGTGCATTGAAGATATTTCTCATTTTCTCTCCGACCAGTTCGTAAATACCCTGCATATCCATTTGCGCTACCAGGCTTTCCTGCACACTGTTGATCACGGCCAACTCTGCATTTCTTTGTTCCGTTTCTTTAAGCAGGCGATTGGTTTCATCAAAGAGGCGTGCACTTTCCAGCGCCACGCTCATACTGTTGGCTAAGGTGGTCAGCAAGCTGACGTCCGAATCAGTAAAAGCATGTTCGTGATCTATATTTTGAAGACTTATAACACCTTTTATTTCACCGGCTACTACCATGGGGACAAATACAACCGATTTTGGGAAATCGCCAACGACAATCGGGTTATTTACATCGAAATGTTTTTCCAGGCCTTCATTTACCACTATGGGTTGCAGCGAATCAATTACATCCTTACGGAATCCTTTTGGTTCCCGGTAACCCAACAATGTTCTGTCGCCTTTTTCATACGAATACCGGTCTTCGATCATATTTGTTTTCCGGTCGTAGGTAACAATATCTATTACCTGGGCGTCAAAAATTTCACGGATCTTTTCACCTACCAGGTCGTAGATCCCCTGTATGTTCATTTCTCTCACCAATCCTTCCTGTACGCTATTGATAACAGCCAGTTCGGCGTTGCGCTGTTCCGTTTCTTTTAATAAACGTTTGGTCTCGTCAAACAGCCTTGCACTCTCCAGTGCGATACTCATGCTGTTGGCGAGTGTATTGATCAATCTTACATTGGAATCTGAAAAAGCGTTGTCGTGATCTACGTTCTGTAAACTGATGATGCCGGTAACCTGTCCGCCGGTGATCATCGGCACCATCACCAGTGATTTTGGTTGCTCACCCACCATCACCTGGTTATCGTATTGCTTGCCTAACTCTTCCGCGTTTTCATTAATAACTAATTGCTCACCTGTTTCAATTATATGTTTCCTGAAACCTTTAGGTTCCCTTGGCTCCAGTAATGTCCGGTCTCCTTTTTCATAAGCATACTTATCATCTATCAGGTTTGTTTTACGATCATAAGTAACAATATCGATGACCTGTGCGTCAAAAATTTCCCGGATCTTTTCGCCTACGAGATAATAAATGCCCTGGATATCCATTTCACGTACCAGCCCGTCCTGCACACTATTAATAACGGCGAGTTCGGCGTTACGCTGCTCGGTTTCTTTCAACAGGCGATTGGTTTCATCAAAACGACGGGCACTTTCCAATGCCACACTCATACTGTTAGAGAGTGTCGTCAACAGGCTTATGTCGGACTCAGAAAACGCATATTCTTTATCCAGGTCCTGGAGGCTGATCATGCCTCTTACTTCACCACCGGAAAACATCGGCAACACAATGGCTGATTTGGGTTGTTGACCGATCAGGATCGTTGTATTATGTTGCTGGCTTACCTTTTCAAAGTCTTTGTTGATGATCTGTGCCTGGCCCGTCTCGATCAATAATTTGCGAACGCCGTGTGGCTCCCGGGAACCCAATAGGGTCCGGTCTCCTTTTTCATAAGCATACCGGTCCTCAATAAGGTTAGTTTTCGGATCGTACGTAACAATATCAATAACCTGTGCGTTGAATATCTCCCGTATCTTTTCACCAACCAGGTCATAAATACCCTGCATACCCACCTCTTTTGCCAATCCTTCCTGCACACTATTGATAACGGCCAGTTCTTCTACCCGGTGACTTAATTCTGCCTTAAGAACGGCTAAACTTTTTTCCAGTCCTTCATTTTTTGCCTGCGGTGGATGGGAACGATTACGGAGAAAAAGCCACGTTAATAAAGCGGAGACGATTGCAACGACCAAATATGCCCACCAGTTTTGATCGTTGATAATAAAGGAAGATTCTTTTCCGGGATCGCCTTGAGCGTTAGCGGGTACCGAAATCAGCAAGCTCATAATGCTGTATAGGGCAAGCCAGCCGGCAAATTTCCGAGGCAATGTTAAAGAGGGTCTATTTCTCATGATTTGTTGCTGCAGTCAGTCAAAACTACTTTTCAGTGAGGGTGGGATAGAGCCGTCAATAGTATGTGAAACCGTATGTATCAGGTTTCAACTAACTGCTTCTAAATATAGTACATTCTCAAAAAATAAACCGATCATTTTGGCAAAATAACCTTTACCAACCAGGAACATACAATAAAGGGCTCCTGTTAATTTATAAAGCATCAAATAAAGATGTACGATTTACAATAATCAGTGGAATGGATTAAATTGTCTGGTACCTTCCTGCCCCGATAGATTATTTTCTTCCGTCTTTTATTTTAGTGTCAAAACAAAACCAAGATGTCAACTGTCGCAGTAATGCAGCAAACCCAGGCTGCACCGGTCAATCAGTCTGAACGGATCATTATCCTTGATAGTCTCAGGGGCTTTGCGATACTCGGGATCTTGCTTATGAATATTCCGGCCTTTGGTTTGGCCAATAACGGGGACGATCCCTCTATACTTAACGAATTTGGAACTATCAATTTTACAGTCTGGTATTTTGTGGACTGGTTTCCGTCAGGAACGCAACGGGCTCTTTTTTCGATGCTGTTTGGCGCCGGCATTATTCTGTTTATAAAAGGAAAAGAAAAAAGATTAAATGATATGATGCCAGCCGATTATTTTTTCCGGCGACAGCTGTGGTTAATGGTGTTCTCGCTCTTTGATGTTTTCATTCTTTTATGGTTTGGTGATATTTTGCTGGACTATGCCATTCTCGGGATGGTCATGTTTGCTTTTCGTAATTTATCACCAAAGCGATTGCTGATCGGAGCTGCCTTTTGTTTTCTTTTTGGATTGGCCCGGGAAAATGCGGATCTCTATCAAAACAAGAAAATGATCTACAAGGGAGAGATAGCTGCGGCAATAGATACGGGTAAGGTCAAACTCAATGCTATTCAAAAAGATGAACTGCGGGCCATGCTTGATTTTAAAGAAAGAAGTGAGCACGAAAGCAAGGTCAAGAGGATGGAAAAAACCATTCAGAAAACCACCGGCAGCTACGAGCAATTGTATAAGTACAGGACAGATATTTATGTCAATACTTTGGTTCGCTACCTTTTTTTCGGTGTTTGGGATGTGCTATTATTTATGTTCCTGGGTATGGCTTTTTTTAAACTGGGAATTCTGACGGGGCAGGCTCCGGTTAAAACCTATTGGTTGATGTGTATAGTGGGTCTTGGTATAGGGTTAGCGCTTTCATATTGGCGCCTGCAGCCAATGATCGATGCACGATTCAATTGGTTTGAATACGCAAAGAAAAGCACTTTTCACTTTTATGAATTATCGCGTCTCTTTAGATCATTCGGAATATTAGGATTGATCATGCTGCTGTACAAATCGGGTTGGTTTAACTGGTTGTTCGCACTGATGCGGCCGGTTGGACAGATGGCTTTTACCAATTACCTGATGCAATCATTTCTCTGCGGGTTATTTTTCTATGGAGTAGGGTTTGGTATGTTTGGCCAATTGGAGCGTTATGAAATTTATTTTGTGGTGTTGGCGGTTTGGATCATTCAAATAACAGGAAGCCATCTTTGGTTGCGATATTTTCGTTTTGGTCCGCTGGAGTGGCTATGGCGGAGTTTGACCTATTGGAAAAAACAACCTTTCAGGAGAGAACAGAATTCAGGATCTTTAGCGGAGTAAAAAATACACATGAGCAAGCATTCTTTTTTCGTGATCATTCTCCTATTTCTTTGTGAAGCTACGGTCGCGCAAGAAATGGTCCTTTTCGATCCAAACTATAAGCCCGCCACATTTACCGATCCCGACAGGATGGAAAAAATAAAAACATCTTTTCCGGCTATTGACAGTATTTATAAAAAACTCGCAAAGGACAATCATTTTCCGGGACTTGCATTTGGAATTGTAGTGGACGGCAAGCTGGTGCATACCGGCAATTATGGATACACGGATATAGAAAAAAAGATCCCGGTTACTTCTTCATCTTTGTTCCGAATTGCCTCTATGAGTAAAAGTTTTACCGCAATGGCGATCTTGAAGTTGCGGGATGAAGGAAAGCTGAACCTGGATGACCCGGCCTATAAATTTATTCCGGAATTAAAAGACCTGAAATATCCAACCGCCGATGCGCCACCCATTACCGTCCGGCATTTACTGACTCATGGCGCTGGCTTCCCCGAAGATAATCCCTGGGGTGATCGCCAACTGGCTGATACGGACAAAGAATTAATGGAGTTTCTTAAAAAACAAATCATCTTTTCCAATCCTCCGGGTATTGCTTATGAATATAGTAATCTTGGTTTCGCCCTGCTGGGAAAGATCGTTACCAGAGTATCGGGTAAACGTTACCAGGATTATATCCGGGACAATATCTGGAAACCGCTTGGCATGAAAACTTCGGAATGGGAATATGGAAACATCGCAGCCGATAAGCTGGCGCATGGTTATCGCTGGTTAAATTCAACATGGAATGAGGAGACGTTATTACACGACACACCCGATGGCTCCTGGGGTGCTATGGGAAGTATGATCAGCTCTATTGATGAGTTCGCTAATTATATGGCGTTGCATCTTTCAGCATGGCCGCCCGGTAATGCAAAGGATAATGGTCCTTTAAAACGAAGTTCAATAAGAGAGATGCATCATCCCTGGCGATTCAATGGATTTTACACCAACAACAGGTTTCCGAACGGAAGGATCTGTGCTATTGCGTCCGCTTATTGTTACGGATTAGGCTGGACAAGCGATTGCGATGGCAGGGTATATATTGCCCATAGCGGAGGCTTGCCGGGCTTCGGAAGTCAATGGAAAATAATGCCTGACTATGGAATAGGAGTGGTTGCTTTTGCCAACCGTACTTACGCAGGTACTGGAAATGCAAATTTGATGGTGCTGGATACGATCATAAAATTAGCCGGGTTGCAACCGGCGCAACTACCGCCTTCCGCTATTCTTGAACAAAGAAAAAATGAACTGGTCAATTTATTGCCTGACTGGAACAACGCCGAACAAAGCGGAATTTTTGCTGAGAATTTTTTGCCGGACTATCCTATTGACAGTTTAAAAAAACAAGCCAGGGAACTATTTGAAAAAGCGGGTAAGATCCTATCGGTTAAAGAAATGAAGCCGGAGAATCAATTGAGAGGGTCTTTTATATTAGAAGGAGAAAATTTAGATATCCGGGTCTTTTTCACCCTTTCGCCAGAAAACCCTCCGTTAATACAGGAATATAATATAAGAGGAATGCCCAAAAAGAAATAACAGTTCAGGATGCGGGAAAAGAATTTAGCTACTGATAATCCCTATTAAATACCGGGAGCAACTATCTGCAACTGCCTGCGTTCATCGGTGGCCATATAAAAGCCAAAGCGACGGAATAAATAAATTTTGTGGTAAAAAAACCGGGGGAATAAATGTAACTTTAAGACAGTTCTTTATTTATTACTTAAAACTTTACTATATGGACCTCCTGCATCGCCTTGAATATTGGGGTGACCGGCATCACCCGAGATGGATGGATATTGTGCGTATAGCTTTGGGTTTATTTCTGATCTACAAAGGCATTGACTTTCTCAACAACATGAGTGACCTCGTCACGCTGATGTCAACACAGACATCTTTCGGATCCTTCACTTACATCTTAGCGGGCCATTATACCGTATTCGCACATATACTCGGGGGTATTTTGCTCACTTTTGGCGTTTTAACCCGTTTCGCCTGCATCATTCAAATCCCCGTACTGATAGGCGCAATTTTCTTCGTCAGTACCAATAAAGAAATGCTCCGGCCTTATTCCGAGTTATTTCTTTCTATCCTGGTATTGCTGTTGCTTATTTATTTTTTGATCGCCGGCAATGGACCATTGTCAGTTAAGATGTCCGATAAATAGAAAACTAAACTATTTTTTATGCCACGCACTTTTATTCTTTGCAGTGCTGTCTTGCTATTGAATGCCACTGATGTTTCAGCGCAGAGCCCACCAAAGAATCCAACTCCGCAACAGGTAGTAGGTTACCGGATGCATGAGCAACAGCGATGGAATTCAGAACAATTGCCAAAGAACTCGGTATTGTACAAGACGGACAGGAAATACCCCGGCTGGCATACATTTCAATTCAATTTTAAAAAGCAAAAACCGCCCGTCATCCACTTGTCATCGATCAGGTCACTAGGTCTATTCAATAGTGAAATGAATTCGCCTTCTTCTCAACAATTACCTTTTCTTAGATCAATCCTTCTTCATCAAAAACAATTATACAGGCAATGGCAGAAGAAAAGCTGGATGAAGGATATCCAGGGAAGTATGTTGTTAAGGGATTTCCTGATACAATCTAAAAGCAGCAACAGCTTTCATTTATAATGGACAATAAGACCATATGTGTCAAAAATCGGTGCGGTCAATGTGTAGAGTGGCCCGGGCCGTATAGTGCTTTACCGGCCCTTGTTCCATTATGTTTTTCATTGTCCACTGTTAATCCTCCGTTGACAATCACGTAACGGAAACCTTTTGAATAGGCATGTGGTTTTTCAAACGTAGAAATATCTTTCACTTCTTTCTCATCAAAGATCACGATATCTGCAGCATAACCCGGAAGCAGCAAACCCCTGTCCTGCAGTTGAAATTTTTGAGCCGGTAAGGATGTCATTCTCCGGATAGCATCTTCAAGCGAAATGACCTTTTCTTCCCTTACATATTTTCCCAGTACACGTGCATTGGTACCGTAGCCTCTTGGATGCGGCATGCCAGTATTTAGTACACGGATACTCGCATCACTGGCAAACATATTGAAGGGATATTGCATGATCCGTTTAACATCTTCCTCGCTCATTCCATGAAATACGGCGCTGGCTCCCCCGTTGATCATGATGTCGATAACGGTTTCAGCTTCCGCCTTTACTTTATGCTTTCTTCCTTTCATCAAATTGATCTCTTCAATGCTTTTTCCATTATAGCTGGTGTCGGCCTTGTAATAGGCTACAACGGCATAGCTGAAATGCTTCAATTTTCTTTTTTTCAGTTTTCGCAGCATTTCGCTGATCACATATTTTTTTATAGCTGGTCTTTCAAGACGGGCTTTGATCGAGTCTTGTCCATCCGCTAATATTTCATCAGGGATCAATGTACTGATGGATGTACTGCTTGCCGTATAGGGGTATTGATCAATGGTAACTTCAATGCCTTCTTTTCTTGCCGCTTCGATCATCGGAACCGTTTCTCTGCTCCTGCCCCAGTTTTGCTGCCCGCTGACTTTAAAATGGGATATTTCTACCGGGATCTTTGCCTCGCGACCAATAGTTAAAGCCTCTTCGATCGCCTGGGTTACACTATCGGCTTCGTCCCGCATGTGCGTAGCGTAAACGCCATGATATTTCGCGGCTACTTTCGCGAGGCCAACGATCTCTGGTGTTTTGGAATAGGTACCCGGAATATAGATTAGTCCTGTTGACAATCCCACCGCTCCGTCTTTCATGGCTTTGTCAACTATGTTTTCCATTTGCTGCTGCTCTGCGGGGGTAGCATCACGGTTGACACGACCCATTACCACTTTACGCACATCATTATGACCGATCAGCGTAGCTACATTAACGGAAAGTTTTAATGAATCGATCCAGCGCAGGTATTTCCCGGCATCTGTATTAGATAAACCACAGTTGCCGGTGATGCAGGTAGTGACGCCATCGTAAATAAAACTTTGTGCCAGCGGATCCTTGCTCTCGTCTTCTTCGAGATGTGTATGCACGTCAATAAAACCCGGGGCGACTACGAGACCGCCGGCATCAATCGTTTTGTTGGCGGCAAAAGATAGTTGCTTTCCGATTCCAATAATTTTTCCATCCTTTACAGCGATATCTCCATAGAACCAGCTATTACCCGTGCCGTCTATGATCTTGCCATTATGGATAAGGATGTCACAGGAGGATTGTTGAGCAAAAAGATAAAATGGGAAAAATAAAAGGAGAACAATAATTTTCATTGATGCAATTTAAAGAATTAGTTTTTTAGCAGGCTGTTGGTATTCCAAAAAAAGTACGCCATTGTTGCGTGTTCTATAATAGGGCGCTAGCTAGTTTAAGGAAACTAAACACCAACAATCGGACTTAAGGCAATTAAAATTTCAAAAGACAGCAGTGTCAATTATTTTGTTTGTTGGTGTAAGCCGTTGAATAATGGTAGCGCACTTAAATGAAACACCAACAAAGGCGTGAAAAGAAGCAACCCATTAATCTTCCTTACCTCCCTTCTCTCCCACAAACCAATGCTCTTTATTTTTAAACAACACATTAAAAGTTGTCAATGAACCATAGCAACGGGTAATATATTGCTGTATATTCACTTTATCCTCATCGCTCAGTTTCTTATTGCTGTTGATGTTTTGCTCCAGCACTCTTAACCTGTCACGCAGCATAACTACCTTATGAAAGAAATCATCAATAGGGATTTCTTTTGGTTTCAATGTTTTGTCAGCCGGTTGTAACAACATCATTCCTTTGATCCATTTATCACCGATAGGAACCGTTTCCGTTAACCCACCCCAAAGACGTAATATTTTTAATAGCGATCTTTCTACATCGGAATGTGTTTCTATTTCGGCGGTTACATTTTCCGGGATGATCTCATCAAGTTTTGCATCGGTTTTATCAACTTCTTTTATACCATGATTGATAAAAGATATCAGGTAAGTAGCGTACCGTATTGCAACGATAACACCGGGGCCGAAT
>JANOCH010000236.1:0-6956 GCA_031412015.1 Chitinophagaceae bacterium | reverse complement strand
ACCTGATCATTGGATTGAATTTGTATAACTGCTTTTCTTCCGACCATTCTATCATCGGCATATCATGACGGTTATCAGATTGCTCCGCCCTCAGGCCTGTTATCCATACTTTCGCCCCTTCCAAAGCCCGGTTGAGTGGCTTAACTTTACGGATAAAACAGCAACTCTTTCTATTCTCCACAGATTCGTAAAAACTATTAATGCCTTTTGTGGCGACAAAATCTTCCACATCGGCGCTATCGGGGAAGTAAACATTAATATCTTTTTTATAACGGGCGGCCGTACGATCCAAAAGCTCATAGGTCTCATTAAACAACCGTCCGGTATCCAGTGTAAAAATCTTCACCGGAATATTATTCTTGAAAATAGCATCCGTAATAACCTGGTCTTCCTGGCCCAGCGAAGAGGAAAAAACAACCTTGCCCGGAAACAATTCCGCGATAAGGCGAATTGCTTCGGGCAAGGAACTGTCTTCTATCTTTTGTATTTCTTCAGCGCTCAGCATTCATTATAAATTAGGCTGGGGTGTATAACGCAGGTATGGCTTTACCACTTTCACACCCTTAGGGAATTTCTTAATGGCATCTTCGGTAGAAACAGCCGGAACAACGATCACATCTTCACCACCTTTCCAATCAGCGGGGGTGGCTACACTAAAGCCGGCTGTCAGTTGCAATGAATCAACCACCCGCAATACTTCTACAAAGTTTCTGCCGGTAGAGGCCGGGTAAGTGATCATTAATTTTACCAGCTTGTCAGGACCTATCACAAAAAGAGAACGGACCGTTGCAGTAGCCGAAGCATTGGGGTGAATCATATCATACAATGTGGCTACGTTTCTGTCTTCATCGGCTATGATCGGGAAACCTACCGAACAATTCTGTGTTTCATTGATATCTTTTCTCCATTCAAAATGCTTGTCCAATGGATCAACGCTTACCGCCAGCACTTTTACATTACGCTTCGCAAATTCTTCCTGGAGCAATGCGGTTTTACCCAGCTCTGTAGTACAGACTGGTGTGAAATCCGCCGGGTGAGAAAACAATATGCCCCAGCTATTTCCCAGGTACTCATGAAAATCAATATCTCCTTCGGTGGTCTTTGCTTTAAAATTGGGAGCAACATCCCCTAGACGTAGTGACATATAAAAAGATTTTAGTGACAACAAAAGTAAGGGAAAAGAGATAGCCTACCAAGTTTGTGGACTGTATTAAACCAGCTATTTTTGGACCAAACAAGTGTTTGTGAAAATGGGGAGGGCTCTTATACAACGAGATCCTTCAGCGTGCGATTTTCGAGGACGTTCAACGTAGCATCCCTGACCTCGATCATCATGTCATGAAGCCCGCAACTTGTTTCATTGCAATTCTTACAACGCTCATAAAAATAAAGACTTACGCAAGGTAGCATGGCGATAGGCCCATTGATCAGTCGAACAATTGTAGCAACCTTTACTTTGGCAGGATTGACTTTTAAAAAATAGCCGCCCCCCTTGCCTTTTTTACTATCAAGTATATCCGCTCTTTTCAGTTCCAGCAGGATATTCTCCAAAAACTTTAACGGAATCTTTTTCTTTCTTGCTATTTCTGAAATCAACACCGGCCCTTCATTATATTTCTCCGACAAATAAGTCAGGGCCTTGAACGCATATTGTGATTTTTTGGATAGCATAGTTTTATTTCAATAACTCCAATTTATAATGAATTGGTGAATTTTTACGCAACATAGCCGATACGCCGCAATATTTTTCTAAAGAAAGCTCGATCGCCTTTTTCACCTTATCCTCGTTCTCTTCCGCCGTCTTTACTTTATAATACACCCAAATATCCTTAAAAACCCTGGGATGTTCGGTAGTTTGCTCGGTTTCGACATCGATCACGAGGTCGGAAAAAGGGACCCGCATTTTTTCCAGGATATCCACCACATCGATCCCGGAACAGGCTGCTATGGCGGATAACAAAAGAGCTTTGGGGTTGGGTCCTTCTTTTTTATTACCATCAATTTGAAACACATTTTGTTCCAACCTGCTTTCAAATGCATGATCATGTTTCCAAATCGTCGTTGTCTTCATACAATTCCTTTTATATCAGTTTAACTGGTGTTTTTTGTCTTTCGAAATATTTTCCAGTGTCCAGGTGATCCTTTTTTCAAAATTATGCTGCCGTACTGAACAATCCACTTTGCTGCAAATATGGCATTGAAAAGGTAAACAACCATCCGAATGAACAAATAGTTCAACGGACTCGTTATAATATTTTCTTACTAATTCCGCTAATTTATCGATTTCCCTATGAGCCTGGTGAACATTAAGATACCAGGGTAGCGTAAGATGGCAATCAATATGCAGGATGCTGCCATATTTTATTACCCTGAGGTTGTGCATATCCACCCAATTCTCCTGGCGGTTGCTATTCAACATGGTCACCATTTCGGTGATCAGCTTTTCATCAGCTTCGTCCATAATTCCGGCGATCGATCTTCGGAGAATAGTGTAGGCGGTATAAATGATAAAGAGTGAAACAGCAATAGCCAGCACACTATCGATCCACTGGTAACCGGTAAAATACAACAAAATAAGCCCGAGAATAATTCCAATAGTCGACCAGGTATCACTTTGCAAATGTTTACCGCTGGCTGTTAATGCCATTGAATTATTTTTTTTCCCGATCCTCAGGCAAATAGCACCCACAATGAAATTGGCAAGGGCTGTAGCGGCTACCAACCAGATACCGACATCTATTTTGTGCAACGGGACAGGATAGACCAACTGCACCACCGCTTTGTAAATAATGATGACACCTGCGATCATGATCATGGTTCCTTCGATGGCTGCTGATAAAAATTCCGCCTTACCATGCCCGTAAGGATGATCCCTGTCACGGGGTTTTGCCGCAACGTATAAGCTGTATAATCCAATAAACCCTGCCGCTACATTAACGATGCTTTCCATCGCATCGGTAAGGATAGAGACAGAATGAGTAAGATAATAAGCAACAAATTTGATGATCAGCAGCAATAATGAAATTGCGGCCACCCATTTTTGAACCTGTAGATTTTGATTGTTAGATTTCAAGTCGGCAAGTTATTCAAAACTTTCTTTCGCATGTAAATGCCATTGCCGGCGGGCAAAGGTTAAAAAAGAAGGCGGAGCTTTCGAAAATTCCTTTTCTGTTTGATACCTCCCAAATAATTTCTCCCATTCGTCTTCGGTTCCCTTGTATTCTTTCCATGTTTCGAGATTCATATTTTTTTCTGTAACCGGATAGTTGTTTTGTTCACCAGTATCCAGCCACATGCGGCCACGCAGGGCACACTTTACTGTGTCTTCATGCATGATCAATTTCATTAATGCGGGAGAGGCGTCGCTCCGGCAAGCGAGTTTATATTGCATTGTAGTTTCCGCAATATCATCTTTATCCAGATCAGTAATTTTTATCGTTCCTTCTATAAATGACACGGTCAGATCAAAAGCGCAAATCTTTTCAGCGTCGCTGAGTTTCCACAAAAGTTTATAAACAGAATCCTTTTTAATAAAATGAAAGGCATGCAATTCAGCGGAAAAAAGTCTTCATAAGATTCGGGAATAGATGCCTTGTCTTTATATTTATCTGCTCTGGAAGTTATCAATAGATTTTCTCCCGGTTTATCATTCCATTTCCACGCTTCGTTTACCTTACCCCTGAATTTTATGGCCGGCGGAATTTGTGAACCAGTAATCTTTTTTGCAGCAAAAGCTGTTTGCGCCGCCAACGAATGCCAGCACAACAGCAGAGAAAGTACTACAATCAGCAGCCGCATTTTTCAGAGTTGCGTTTCATACCGGTTTTGAATATATCCCCAATTGACCACATTCCACCAGGCATTGATATAATCCGCCCTTTTATTCTGATAGCGGAGATAGTAAGCATGCTCCCATACATCAAGACCCAATACCGGTAAGCCTTTTATCTCGCTCACATCCATGAGAGGATTATCCTGGTTGGGAGTGGATCCGATCCTAAGTTTTTTATCGCCATCGAGAAATAACCAGGCCCAGCCACTGCCAAAACGATTTTTACCGGCATCTGAGAACTGCGTTTTGAAACTATCAAATGAACTAAAGCTTGACTCTATGGCTGCCATGAGTTTTGTTCCTTCAGGCTTACCACCACCAGAAGGAGATAATGACTTCCAGAAAAGCTCATGATTATAATGACCACCTCCGTTATTCCGCATCTTGGCCGAGAACTTTGATATCCTTCCTAACACATCTTCTAATGGCTTCCTGGTATCGACACCTTCCGATTTGGCAGCATCCTGCAAATTAGCAGCGTAGGCTGCGGCATGTTTAGTATAATGTATTTCCATCGTGGTACCATCGATAGACCTGTCAAGACTACTATAAGTGTATGGAAGAGGTTCCTGGGTAAACCCTGTTTTTAATGCCGAGGCAGGACCGGAGGCCTTCTTCGATGAACCACAGGATTCCAGCAAAGAAGATGCGGCTGTAACTCCGGCCGTAACAGCAAAAACCGTCTTTGCGGAATTGGAGATAAATGCGCGGCGGGATGTATTTTCTTTCATAATACCGGTTTAAAATTTTCCGATCCAATAATGTTCTGTTAAGGAAAAAAACAATTCCGTTAAAGTTAGCCCTTATCCAACTGTTTTCTTTTCCTGAAATTTATAATATACCTCCTTAACGACTGCGCCGCCCGGAAATACCATTCCTTATTAAATAGCTGGGAATCCCGCATCGCTTTGTACGTAAGAAAGATCCCTATGGGCACCAATATAAATGCCGCCAGCCACATACCGGCAAAAGGAGTCAATGAATCTTCCTTCGCGAATTTTTCTCCTACGGTGGTAGAAAAATAAAACACCATAAAAAAGCTGATCGCCGCGATCAGCGGCGTACCTAACCCCCCTTTCCGGATAATGGAACCCAATGGTGCGCCTATCATGAACAGTATCAAACATGCCATTGACAGGACTATCTTGCGATGCCATTCTATTTTATGCCGCCGAAGTGACTTTTCTTTATCTTTCATAGTCACGTCCCTGTTGACCGTCGCGGAGATCAGTGAATTGATCTGGGTGATGGCTTCTGAATGAACAGAATACCGGGCAGAGTCTGGAATTATGTCATCCAGGCTTTTTCCGGTATTAAACAAGCTATCGAAAACCGGTTTTTTACCGGTAGTACTGTCAATATATTTTATGAATTTAAAAGCCGCCGTCTTTACCGCATCGTCCATTGATTTTCTAAGCCTGGCATTTTCTTTTTTCAAAGAATCAATGGCGATATTCAATTGCCGCATACTATACACCCTTTCACTGTTCCGGTTAACGCTATCATTCGTCTGTACGAACAAAAACGAACTCAGGTCAAATTCCTTTTTAAACTCTTTAAACCCCATCCGTATATAGTCCGATTTAGCATTCCCCGAATTATTTTCCCCTCTTTCTTCGTATCTCCAGCCATCTCTTAAATTGAATTCGAGGTATCGCTTGTCTGCTGTCACCCGCATTACCCCGCTTTTCGCGATGATAAAATTATCCTGCAAAGGGTTGGTTTGCTCATACACGATCACATCCCGGATGATGCTGTCATTCTCTTCCTTTTTCCCGATCTTGATAGCAAACCCGTTAATACGATCAAAAAAGACCCCCTCCTTTATGTCAAGCGCCGGTTTAGCATAAACGATATCCGTAAGAAGTGTTCTTGATTTTAAAAAAGCGACGGGAATAATAAAGTTGGAAAACAAAAACGCTATTCCGCAAACAAAAAGGGAGATAATGAATAACGGCCGCATAAACCGAAGCAGGGAAATGCCGGCGGATTTAATAGCTACCAATTCAAAACTTTCACCCAGGCTTCCAAATGTCATTAGCGAAGAAAGCAAAATGGCCAGGGGTAAAGCTAGCGGTATCAGTACAGCGCTTTGATACCAGATAAACTTCAACACGATATCAATACCCAACCCTTTACCCACGAAATCGTCGATATACAACCAGAAAAACTGCATTACCAGCACCAGTAATGTAATGAAAAAGGTGGCTATAAAGGGACCAACAAAGGCTTTGATAATGAGTTTGTCTAACTTTTTGAACACTTATCTTTAAGTTATGGATAGGACAAAAATAAGGCTTTCGCAAGAGGAGGAGGAATTGGTTGCAACAGCGGATTGGATTTTAACAAAGAACAGGGTTATTCAAAAAATAAACCAGCTGCTATCCCGTGTCCAAACTTCGCAGCAGCAATTGTTGCAAACATGCACAATGCTAGAGCACGAAGTCTTAACGTCATCGCCGAAGATATCCAAAGGTGAAAACTACAAAGGCCTGCCCTGGCTTGTACTAGATTATCCAAGGTCTTTTAATAAAGAGGAAGTATTTGCGATTCGCACCTTATTCTGGTGGGGTAATTTTTTCAGCGTCACCCTTCATTTATCCGGAAAATACAAAGTGGGTCATGAGAGAAAGATAATCGATTCATTTGAGTCACTTAAAGGAGAAGCTTTTTCCGTTTGTATAAACGAAGATCAGTGGCAGCATCATTTTGACCCCAGCAACTACACGCCGCTTTCCGATTTTGATCCATCAGCGTTTCAGGAGAAAATCCAAAAGGGATCGTTTGTAAAACTGGCAAAAAAAATTCCATTGGAACAATGGAGTGGGGTTGAGAAAAAATTGTTGAAGGTTTTCAGTCAACTTATCAATACGCTGTAAGACTAGTTCCCTAACCGGTGAAAAAGATCCTTAACCTGGTGACCCCATAAAAGGCTTTGGTCCTTGATATCCTTCTTCTCAGCAAAATCCTTTACAACAAGGATGGTCTGGTTAGTAATATCTGATTTTTCAATGCTGAATTCAAAGTACTCGCTTTTAGGCGCATCCAGCCAACGGAAGCGAATATGTTTGTCTCCCTCACTTTCCAGTACCTCTGCTTTCTCAAAAGAACCGTTCCAGCCAAA
>JANOCH010000235.1:0-4564 GCA_031412015.1 Chitinophagaceae bacterium | reverse complement strand
AAGTCAGTAAGCTTAAAGTGTAAAAAATATGGCAAATACAGCAGACATCAGCCGTGGCCTTATCATCAAATTGGATGGTAGCTTGTACTCCGTAGTGGAGTTTGGTGAAAATAAGACGGCCCGTGCGGCAGCTAAAGTTTGGGCGAAACTGAAGGGAGTGGACAATAACCGCTCTATCGAAAAAACCTGGAACTCAGGGGATAATATTTATCCTGTCAGGGTGGAAAGGAAAGATTACCAGTTTTTGTATAAAGATGATACGGGATATAATTTTATGGATACAGAAACCTTTGAACAGGTCGCTGTGCAGGAAAGCATGGTGGATGCCCCGCAATTTTTGAAAGACGGACAGGTTGTATCCTTGTTAATCAATACTGAAACCGAATTGCCGATGAGTGTTGAGTTGCCTGATAAAATCGTAATGCAGGTAACTTATACCGAGCCGGGTTTGCGTGGAGATACAGCTACACGTACTTTAAAACAAGCGACCATCGAAACCGGCGCCACGGTGAACGTTCCTTTATTTGTAAACGAAGGAGAGTTGATACGCATCAATACAAAGACTGGCGAATACCTTGAACGAGTAAAAGAATAAGAGATCTATTCGAAAAATACTCAAAATGGCCCGAAATCTGTTGATTTTTGGCCATTTTTGGCTTGGTTTGCCCCCATTTCTAGTCAAAACCACCAAAAAACCTTGATTTGCTGATATTGATTTCCTTACCTTAGCCATCCTTTTAATAATCTTAAATTCTCTATTAAATTGAAAAACATGGACTTTAAACAAATACAGGAGTTGATCAAGATGATCAACAAGTCAAATATTGGAGAAGTGTCGATTGAACAAAAAGATTTTAAAGTCACCATAAAGCAAAAAGAGGAAAACATCACACAAGTCTTGTCTGCCCCAATGCCTATGCAGTCTCAAGCCTACGCACCGCAACCAGCGATCCTGGGTTCCGCACAACCGGCAGCACTTCCTTCAAGTTCGGCCAGCGAAAAATCAAAAGCTGCAGAATCAAGTAATGCCAATACGGTGACTATAAAAAGCCCGATGATCGGAACATTTTATCGCAAATCATCTCCTGACAAACCCAATTTTGTAGAACCAGGTGATGAGGTGGCGCCGGGCAAAGTGGTTTGTATCATTGAAGCGATGAAACTCTTTAACGAAATTGAAAGCGAGATCAGCGGCAAAGTGGTGAAAGTGCTGGTTGAGGATGCCTCGCCGGTAGAATACGATCAGCCTTTGTTTTTGGTAGAGCCGGCTTAACAGATTTGCAAATATGCCAATGTGCAAATTTGCAAATAATGAGAAGCAGTAGACTTTATCCTAAACTAAATGGTCAGCATGCAGAAGGAACTTATTGATAATAATCCATTGCTTAGGTTATCCATTGATTTTTCACTTAAGATAATTGCCTATTGCGAAAGACTTGAAGCTGATAAAAAGTATGTTTTGGCAAGACAAATATTCAAATCAGGCACTTCCATAGGAGCTAATTCGATGGAAGCTCAAAATCCTGAAAGTAAAGCCGACTTTATTCACAAGATAAAGATAGCGGCCAAGGAAGCTGATGAAACGCAATATTGATTTACCCTATGTAATTATTCGGATAGCTATCCCGATTGTAAATAATTATTGGTTAAGCTTGAAGAGTTGAATAAAATTATTGGAAAGATATTGGGAACGGCAAATAAAAAATAGCCTATAAGTTATTCACTTAGTTTCATTTTTTAATTATCTGAAATTGCAAAGAGTTGAGATTAGCACATTTGCATATTAGCACATTAGCATATTGATTTTATGTTCAAAAAAATATTAATAGCCAACAGGGGAGAAATCGCTCTTCGTATTATTCGCACTTGTCGTGAGATGGGTATTAAAACAGTGGCTGTTTATTCCACCGCCGATCGTGATAGCTTGCATGTGAAGTTTGCCGATGAAGCGGTGTGTATTGGAAAACCGCAAAGCAGCGATTCTTACCTCAACATGGCTCACCTGATGGCCGCAGTTGAAATTACCAACGCTGACGCTATTCACCCCGGTTATGGTTTCCTGGCCGAAAATTCAAAATTCGCTGGTATCTGTAATGACCATGGTATTAAATTCATTGGTCCTACTCCCGACATGATCAACAGCATGGGGGATAAAATCACGGCTAAGGATACGATGATCAAGGCAGGTGTACCCGTTGTTCCGGGTGGTCAAGGGCTGTTGCAGAGTATTGATGAAGCAAAAGGGCTTGCGAAGGATATGGGGTACCCCGTGATCTTAAAAGCAACGGCCGGTGGTGGTGGTAAAGGAATGCGTATCGTTTGGGCCGATGATGAAATGGAAAAAGCCTATGATACCGCCAAGGCAGAGGCAGCCGCTTCTTTCAAGAATGATGGTATCTACATGGAAAAATTCGTGCAGGAGCCAAGGCACATCGAAATACAGGTAGCCGGTGATCAATATGGCAATGTATGTCATATGAGTGAGAGAGATTGCTCTATTCAAAGACGGCATCAGAAACTGGTGGAGGAATCTCCATCACCTTTCATGACGGATGAGCTTCGTATCAGGATGGGTGATGCGGCTAAGAAGGCAGCCAGTGCCATCAATTATGAAAGTGTAGGTACCATTGAGTTCCTGGTTGATAAGGATCGTAATTTCTATTTCATGGAAATGAACACCCGTATCCAGGTAGAGCATTGCGTAACGGAAGAAGTGATCAATTTTGATTTGATCAAAGAGCAGATCAAGATCGCAGCAGGTGAACGCATTTCTGGCAATGACTATATTCCGCAGATGCATTCTATCG
Organism: Chitinophagaceae bacterium; assembly: GCA_031412015.1. Classification (GTDB taxonomy): domain Bacteria; phylum Bacteroidota; class Bacteroidia; order Chitinophagales; family Chitinophagaceae; genus Terrimonas_B. Next base: position 1,757 of record JANOCH010000235.1, on the reverse strand, counting down.
AATGCCGGATCAAAGACGAAGATCCCTATAATGATTTTCGTCCTTCACCCGGAAGGATCACTACGCTGCATCAGCCCGGTGGTCATGGTGTAAGAGTAGATAGTCATGCTTATGCTGGTTATGTTATTCCTCCTTATTATGATTCGATGATTGGTAAGTTAATAACAGTTGCCCGTACAAGAAATGAAGCTATTGATACCATGTACCGTGCATTAAGTGAATACGTCATTGAAGGTGTAAAAACAACTATTCCGTTTCACCTGCAGTTAATGCAGGATGAACGATTCCGGTCCGGCGATTTCAATACCAAATTTTTGGAAGGATTTAAGTTGAAGTAGACTAATTAGTTGATTAGTTGACCGGTTAACAAGTAGTAAATTGGCCAGCTACCTATAAGATAAAAAGGGTGATAAGATTAATATTCTTATCACCCTTTCAGCTTTTTAACACATCAACTATCTCTACCTAAGGAACAACATTTCTCTATACTTTGGTAAATACCATTCGCGATCATCTACCAATAGTTCCAGTTTATCCGCATGATAACGGATCTGGTCAAAGAATGCGTCTTTTACCTGGCTTTGATAAGCGATAGCTTTTGTTCTTGTGTTCTCTATATTGTTACACACTTTCCGGGCTTCTATCATTTTTTCCACCATATCACTCGCTTTGCTGATATGCTCAGATATTTTATCCAATATTTGCTTCTGGTTGGCGTATGCAGATTCTTCTAAACCTGCTTCCTTTAAACCGCGAATATTTTTAGCGAGTAAATTCTGGTAACGGATGGCTGGTGGCAATATATGGCTGGTCGCCAGTTCGCCCATAATACGGCTTTCGATCTGCACTTTCTTGATATATTTTTCCAGTTCGATTTCGTGCCTTGCTTCCAATTCTGAATGAGTATAGATATTGTTGTTTTCAAAAAGCTCTTTGGCTTTTTTAGTTACCATCGCATCCAATGCTAGTGGAGTTGTTTTTACATTGGGTAAACCTCTTTTGGCTGCTTCTTTTTCCCAGGCTTCACTATAACCATCGCCTTCAAATAATACTTTTTCACTCGCAACGATGTATTCACGGATCACGTGCATGATAGCGATCTCTTTCTTTTCACCTTTGCCAATCAGCGTATCGACGTCTTCTTTAAATTGCTTTAATGTTTCGGCCATGATCGTATTCAGCACGGTCATAGGGTTAGCGCAATTTGCGGAAGATCCTACCGCGCGGAATTCAAATTTATTTCCAGTGAAGGCGAAAGGGGAAGTCCGGTTCCTGTCGGTATTATCCATCAGTAATTCAGGAATACTTTTATGAATGTCGATCTTCAGCATGCTTTCATCCTGCTCATCAAATTTGTCACCGACTCGTTCCTTTACATCCTGCAATACTTTGCTGAGGTATTGACCGATAAATACAGAGATGATAGCAGGCGGCGCTTCATTGGCGCCAAGACGATGATCATTCGGTGCCGATGCTATTGATGCTCTTAAAAGATCCGCATAATCATGCACCGCTTTAATTGTATTTACAAAGAAGGTCAGGAACATCAGGTTGGTCTTTGGCGTTTTACCCGGTGCCAAAAGATTCACACCTGTATCCGTTGACATGCTCCAGTTGTTATGCTTGCCACTTCCGTTAATCCCGGCGAATGGTTTTTCGTGCAGTAATACGCGAAGGTTGTGACGTCGGGCTACCCGATCCATTAAATCCATCAACAATGAATTATGATCAACCGCCACACTTACTTCTTCAAAAAT
>JANOCH010000234.1:0-4967 GCA_031412015.1 Chitinophagaceae bacterium | reverse complement strand
TGACTATGACGAGCTGAGATCAAAGAATTTCTGGCGTATTGTTACCAATGCCAATATAACAACCTGGAAACAAACAAAAGATGTGAACCTTGCCAAGATATTCAACGGTATGGAGTTTACAAGATTGTCTGAAGATTAATGGTTTTACCCACAAAGGATTTTTGCAGTTAAAACCTGTTGACGATATAAAAATCCCGTTCTGATATAATCGGAACGGGGTTACTTTTTTATACTGAGTTCTCAGGCCTTCTGTTTCGCCAATGTTTTTTTCTTTGCTTTCTTTAAGGCTGATTCTATAGCTGCGCTAAGGTTTGCAAAAGTTGGCTTACCGCTGAAAGGTTCATCATTGATAAAGAATGCCGGTAATTCTTTTACACCTCTGCCGATTCCTTCCTTCAGATCGTCCTGCACCTGCCAGCCGAAAGTACCGTTCACCAGTTCATCAAGAAACTTCTTGTTGTTCACGCCAGCTTCTTTTGAATGCAATTTCAAACTTGTCGTTCCAAGGCTTCTCCTGTTACTGAAAAGCACATTGTGCATTTCCCAAAACTTGCCCTCCTGACCGGCAGCAACTGCTGCTTCACTCGCTTTCATGCTGCGCTGGTGTACTAATGTCAGCGGGAAGTGACGGAAATTGAAGCGTATCTTGCCTTCATACTCTTCGAGCAATTGCTTAACTACTTCATTCGCTTTCGCACAATCTTCATTCTCATACTCCCCAAACTCCATCAAAGTGACCGGAGCGTCTTTTTTCCCTACAAAAATGTCCTTCGGTTCAATAATTTCCTCTACCTCTTTTTTGAATGCCATGTTTAAAACTCCTTTTTTTTATCGCCAAAGGCCTGCAGCTTTGGCATTTATCATCTATATAACAACTATCAGGCTAATTGGTTGTCCAGTCTGTTGATCTTCCGGGGCCCTTTCCAGGATGCGACCGAAAGCGGTTGAAGATAGTGTTTTTTTGTACCCGTCATATTCTCTAAAATGCTAATTTTACAAACATCTAATCTACATTTTGAAAATCACGATATTACGAGTAAAAAAAGCCTGTCATTCAATTCAAGATAGCACCTTTCTTCACCAGCCATCCTCCTACCCTGCGACTGGGAAACCCATCCTTTTTGGTTCTTAAAAAAGTCGCTTCGACACTTACAACAGCTTTTTGCCAAAAATTACCGTTATTCCATGGTCTACCAAGTTCAGCCAGTTTGACAGGCGACACTCCGCCTGAATTCCCTTGCACATTTCGCCAGATATTTGCCTATCCTCCTTCCTGCAACTCCCCTCGTTACAAAAAATTCCTTACTTGTATTTGTTTCATTGAATTCATTTCAATGCCTTTTGCCCATCCACATCAGCCTCATTTAGCTTTTATCTTTTTAATGAACATTGCCTGGTAACTTCAAAAAGCAATTGCAGATGAACGATCCGTTTATTTGTTCTTTCCCGTTAGCTTTATAAAATGTACCATGTATAGTAATATTACATTTCGTCGTTAAGAAAACTACGTTTCAATTATAGTATAAACATAACATTGCGTACACTTGATCTTCACATATCTATAACATTTACTACTAAAAAGTGAGCTTGGGCATCATGCTTTTAATTCGATGAAATACAGTACTGGCAAGGGTTTCATTGATCACATCTTTTGTTTGCGACACACGAAACACTAAAAACTTGGTTTGCAGCCGGCATAAATCTACTATACTTTTGTTCCAGCAAGATTAAAAAAAGTTATACGGCAGCCATCTAAAATAGCCGGTTTACTTCGAAAAGAAATTACTTGCTCCACAACTTTTTGCTTCCAACCATTTTTCGATGCTTGCCGCACGATTGTTATCCATCAACTTAGTTGTAATAAATTTTTTAAACATTTTAAACTTTACACTCATGAAAAAAGTATCAATGAACACCCGGATCCTTGCAATCGCATTAGCAGCTACTTTTACTACTGCTTTTAGTTCACCTGCATTAGCAAATGAAGAAAAGAAAGCTATTCCCGTAGAACTGAAATTCGTTGGCAACATCGGAGCTCAGCCAGCTTTTACGTTAAACTTCACTAACATCGAGGAAAGCGAATACATCGTTGTAGTTCGTGACGAAAATGGTAACGTGCTGTACAGGGACAAGGTTAAAGGCGGCAACGTAACCAAGAAATTCTTGCTGAATACAGAAGAATTAGGTGATGTAGCAGTTCGGTTCGAGATCACCGGAAAGAAAAATGAAAAAACAGTGATCTATGAAGTGAATAAAAAATCACGTCTTGTTGAAGATCTCGTTATCAACAAAATGAAATAACATCACCTGCAAAGGTTTTATTAAAAAGAGATACACAGAAGTAGCCAGTGTATCTCTTTATTTATTTTAGTAATAATCAACCCGGATAATGGCCATTTTGATACCTATTGATGAAAGCTTTTCCCGATAAATTGTAAAGCATCCGTAATACCGGTACGCCAGTAATCCCAGGTATGGGCACCATCGCGCATACGGAATTCATGCGGCACTTTTTTATCGGTCATTAGTATGTGGAGCTTACAATTGGCGTTGCTTAAAAAATCATCGTCGCCGCAATCGATCCAGTAACGAACTTTCTTTAAATCGTCAGTGCTTTTGGTGTCGACGATCTTCAGAATTGAATTATCATACCAGGACTTACTCAGCCTGTCTTTTCCTTTCATATCACGGCCAAATAATTGCGCAAACGTCCTGTCCCACGAATTGTCAGGCATCGTCTCTATCGATTGATCATCGAAGACCGCGGCACTTAACGGTGCGGCCGCGGCAAATAATTCAGGATATTTCAGCGAATAGATCAATGTGCCGTATCCGCCCATCGACAGGCCGGCTATTCCCCTGTACCTTTTTTGTGTTTTGATGCGATAACTTTTTTCAATAGCGGGCATAAACTCTTTAATAAAAAAATCCTCATACTTTTCCTTTCCATCATAAGAGTTGATATACCAGCTTGAGTCCGCATCGGGCATTACGATGATCATTGGCGGAATAGTGCCGTCGGCAATAGCTTTGTCAGCATACCGGTTGACTTCGCCAAACTGCAACCAGCCGGTGTTGTCATCCGTATAGCCATGCAGCAGGTACACTACGGGGTAAGATCTTTCCGATTGAGAATAATCAGGCGGCAGGTAAATGGTATAATTTACTGCGCGGTTCATAATACTGCTCTTCACCGCTTTTTCCTCTATTACCTTTCCCATAGGCTGAGCCATGGATAACTGCGCCAGGCAGAGACAAAGAATGGCTGGCGTGACCCTTTTGAAACAAGCAATCATCGTTATATTTTTATTTATTCACAAAAAAGTGGGCGATTAATGTCGTCCATTAAGGCCGTGAAACGGGAAAAATTAATCCTAAGAAAAAGGAACCGAGGTACCGCGCTGCCGATGTTATTTGTTGACCAGGCTCTCCGGCTGTTTGGCCTTGTGCAAACCTGCTGCAGTGATCCGTATAACCAGGGTATCCTGCTGCTCCATATTCACAAGCTCTTCATTTTGAAGTAAAATAAGATGCTGATGGATGACGGACCATTCCTTTAATTGACGCAGGATAAGTTCTCTCGGCCTGCAACCATAATGCTCGGGCTGAGGATCGTTTTTCACGATTTCATAGATGGTAAGAAGAAGCTGGTGGTGTTCTTGCATGTTCTAAAAATATTGGAAAATCAGTTTCAGGATAAAAGAACTTATTAACAGTGGGGTATGAATAACTTTTTTGGCTCTTAATGCAGCTTTTTATTGGCGGCCGGCCAGCCGAATAATACGCTGCCGGCTTCATCCAGATCTTTCCCAAATGAAATAATACCTTCTCTATGCCCGCCCATTGCCAGGATGCACTGGGTCAACAAAAGTGGATCTTTCAAAAGCCTGGCTATTTCTTTTGCCATTGCAGGCGTACCATACTCTATATACTTTGCGGTTGAAGGAAGACGGACAAGCAGGGCTTCCCATAAAGCGAAATGATGAACATGAAACACCGCATTACAACCGGGAATAGTTTCATAAACAGCTGCATGGGTCATTGATTCCGACGAGGCTTTTACGGGACCCGTTGATTCCAGGGTATTTTCAGACAGGTTATAAGCTGTAACTCGTGTATAATGTTTCGATGTTAGCTGTTCCAGTGTGCCGGTTCCTGAACCGGTAATTATAAAACTATTTTTATCAAGGCGGCAACTGATATTTCCATATCCGATTCCATTTTCATCCTTTCCAATTAAACCCGCTTTGTATAAGCTATCCCGCCATTCATTTAAAGCAGATATAAAGTGATAAGCCATCGGTGGCTCCCGCTTCCAGGTTAGTTTAAATTTTATGACCCCTTCATCGCTCATTGACCATTATATTTTTCCGGGAATAAATTCCGTATACTTTTTTCATCAGCGCCGCATGTCCCTCGTTCTGTTATCAACCCCGTGATGAGACGGGCGGGAGTGACGTCAAAACCATAATTGGCCACCGGGCTTTGCTCGGGCATTACCAATACTTTTTTTATTTCGCCTTCGCAAAGTCCTTGCATGTATCGCAGCTCATCTGCGCTTCTTTCTTCAATTTCTATCTCGTTTAATCCATCCAATATCTGCCAGTCGAAACTTGAAGAGGGAAGGGCTACATAAAAGGGAACATTATTATCATAGGCGGCAAGAGCTTTGAGATAAGTGCCGATCTTATTGGCTGCATCGCCGCCCCGTGTTACCCTATCGGCGCCTGTTATCACCAGGTCTACCATTCCCTTTTGCATCAGGTGGCCGCCGGTATTGTCAGCGATGACAGTGTGTGGCACTTCCTCGTTTAAAAGTTCCCACGCTGTTAAACCGGCCCCCTGGTTGCGCGGCCTGGTTTCATCTACCCATACATGAACTTTTATGCCCCTTTCCGCAGCTTCACAAATAGGTCCTGTGGCGGAACCATGGTCAACAAAAGCCAGCCAGCCTGCATTACAATGCG
>JANOCH010000233.1:0-3003 GCA_031412015.1 Chitinophagaceae bacterium | reverse complement strand
AAGAACTTGCAAACGATGAAAAATTCAAAGGAAAGTTAATCGTCGATATCACGGAGCCCCTCTTCTTTTCACCGGGCGGTGGACCGAGAGATGCGGTCACGCTTAGCAGTATTAAATTTTATAAAGACCGAACACCAGCCCAAAAGGTAAGCATTCGGCTAAACAAAGCCCTGGAGTCTCAAATTGTTTTTCTCGAAAAAGACCAGTTGTCATTAAACGCGATGTTAGATAACCTGGAAATACCCAGCCGCCCCGGGGTTTTTATGATGCCTGTTTTTCCGCTTGATTTCGGCAGGAACACTATCGACCGGCAAACAAAAATGTCGGATAAATTCCTTAAAGACACGACGCTTCAAAATAAGGTGAAAGGCATCTGGGCCTTTTTTGGTGAAATGGCTAAAAGCATGCCGCCGGTTCCTGAAGAAGTAATCAATGGAATTCTCAACAGAACAAAAGTGTCCGTTGATAAAATAAAAGCGAGAGGTGGCCAGGTCTTATTTGTAAGAACTCCTTCCAGCGGGCCGATGGGAATGGGTGAAAAGATGGGTTTCCCGCGTGATAAATATTGGAATAAGCTGTTGGCTGTAACCAATAGCCCCGGTATTCATTTTAGCGATTACCCGGCCATTGCCAATTTTGTTTGTCCTGAATGGTCGCACCTAAGTCCGCAGGATGCCATTGTATTTACGAAACATTTTATTGATATCCTCGGTAAGGATAAAGGATGGAAATTTTCTAAACTGGCCGGCAACTAAAGTCATCACCCACTACAAACACCAAAGCCATGCTTTTTAATTCCTATACTTTCGTCGTTTTTTTTATCGCTATCCTCATATTGCACAACCTTCCTTTTTCCTGGAAAGTAAAAAAGATAAACCTGCTATTAGCCAGTTATATTTTCTATGCTGCGTGGAACCCTCCATTCATATTGCTTTTATGGTTAGCTACCGTGGTTGATTTTTTTGTGGGCCGTGCTTTATACAGGGAAGAAAATCTGTCTAAAAAAAGAATGCTGCTGGTAGTTAGCCTGATCGGCAACCTTGGTATGCTGATCTTTTTTAAGTACGGTGGTTTTTTATTGGAAAATTTCACATCCCTGGTCAATGCGATAGGAATAGACTATCAGCCGGCAAAACCTAATATTATTTTACCAGCGGGTATTTCATTTTATACTTTCACTACTTTATGTTACACCATCGATATGTACAAAAGAAAAAGTGAACCGGTGAAGTCGATGCTTGATTTTTCTTTATTCGTTACATTCTTCCCGCATTTGGTTGCAGGCCCCATAGTTCGACCGCCGCAATTGGTCCCGCAATTTGAAACACCGCGGACCGCTTCACAAAAACAAATGATAGAAGGATTGATGTTATTGTCGCTGGGTTTATTTATGAAAGTTGTATTAGCGGATAGCATGTTATCTGCGTCGGCCGATACGGTTTTTAATTCAAACGGTATTCTGCCTTCGTTGGATGCATGGACAGGCGTGCTGGCTTTTTCAGGGCAGATATTTTTTGACTTCGCCGGTTATTCCACCTGTGCGGTAGGAGCGGCTTTATGCCTGGGTTTTGTATTGCCGCAAAACTTTTTGTATCCCTACGCCGCCATTGGATTCTCTGATTTCTGGAGACGATGGCATATCACGTTGTCAGCCTGGCTGCGTGATTATTTATACATTCCATTAGGAGGAAGCCGGAAAGGAAAGTTCAGGACCTATATCAACTTAATGCTGACCATGTTGCTGGGAGGTCTTTGGCATGGCGCCAACTGGACATTTGTAGTTTGGGGAGGTTTGCATGGATTTTATTTATGGGTAGAGAAGTTTTTTAAAGACAGGGCCGTACGCAACAGCGGAATGACTATGGTAAAGACTGGTGAAGCGGAACCCGTCCTGGTAAAAGCTTCGATGGTTCCTGATATCGTTCCCAACAAAACAGTAAAGAATTTTTTTCTCGCCCTGCTTACCTTTTTCCTTATCAATGTGACCTGGGTCTTTTTCCGGTCTTCCACTTTCACCCAATCATGGGAATTGCTGAAATCAATGTTTGGCCAGGCAAATGGTGGCGTCGCATTGTTGACCACGCTGGCCATCATTAAAGTAGCTGTAATTATTACCTGCATGGTGATCGCTCATTGGCTGATGCGCAATACAAGAGTATTGAATGTGGCGGCTAAACTCCCCTGGTGGTTGACAGCGATAATATGGTCTGTTATCCTGTTGCTCATTATTATCAGCCAGGAGAGCAGCAGTTCATTTATCTATTTCCAATTTTAATAAAAATAAAAACCCGGTTGATCAAAATATCAACCGGGTTTATTATACATTTTTACCTTTCCAATTTTACACCTCATTCATATTGAAAGGCAACTTTCTTATTCTTTTACCGGTCAGATCAAATATAGCATTGCATAAGGCCGGAGCGAATGGTGGCAAACCGGGCTCTCCTACTCCACCGGGTTTCTCATCATTCTCCATGATATGTACTTCTATTTCGGGAATATCGCTCATGCGGGTCATCCGGTATTGATGAAAATTCGTTTCGACCGCTTTGCCATCTTTAAAATTGGTAGCATGCACCACCGCCGCACCGTGCGCCATCACCACACTTCCTTCGACCTGTGCACGAATGATGTCGGGGTTAACATACCATCCGCAATCCATCACCGCGATGACTTTTTCGATCTTTAGTTTGCCTGCTGCGTTTTTAGAAACTTTTACCGCTTCACCAACAATGCTTTTAAAACATTCAGTTATCGCTATACCCCAGCCTGAATTTTTTTCCTTCGTTTTCCAGTTGGTGAGCTCACCCAATTTATCAAGTACCGCCTGGTACCGTTCACTATTTTCACCTCCTAAATGATTTTTCCTGAATTCAAGGGGATCTTTGCCGGCTTCATGCGCCAGCTCGTCGATAAAACTTTCATAGGCGAACCCATTAGTTGATGAATAAACCGAACGCCACCACATTACAGGTATCGGTGATTCTGTGGGTACATCTTCAA
>JANOCH010000232.1:0-3337 GCA_031412015.1 Chitinophagaceae bacterium | reverse complement strand
CTTTGGAGTCGGTGACAACACCGGTGATCTTTTGGGCACGGAGGACAGTGCCTGAAAGAAGTAGAATGAAGATGGAAAGCAGTCTCATAACAGTGATTGAGATACAAACATAAAGTAGTTTATAATATAAACCAAATTTTTTAAGAAAAGGCCGGTCTCTCAAACCCGGCCAGGAAACCTCTATCAGTGAATATTATCGCTTGATGACTTTTTGTTGAGCTGATTCATCGTCGCATAGTACCCTTACGACATAAAATCCAGGAGCAAGGCTGTTTACATTTATTGATTCTGTTTGGTTGGCAATTGCCACAAATTTTCTTTTAGCGGTCTGTCCATTATTGTTGAATAACTCATATGTTACTTTCTTACCCTGCCAACTCGTTGGAATGGTAATACGAAGTTCATTGCTGACAGGGTTGGGATAAGTGACTATGGTTACCGCCTGTTTATTTTGATTACCAATAGTGATCATTCTTACGGCTGATAATTCAGAACTTCCATCAATGTCTATTGATCTAAGACGATAGTAAATTATACCTGGTCTGCTTGTATTAATATCTTTATCGGCAAAAGAATAATTGATCATTTCAGAACTGTTTCCAAATGCAAACACAACACCTGCCTGGGAAAAATTTTGTCCATCTAAACTTTTTTCAATGGAGAAATGACTTACATTTTTTTCCGATGAAGTTGTCCATTTCAGGTCTGCTTGATCATCGTTTAATGCAGCGGAGAAAGAAACTAATTTCACCGGTAACAGAACAGGATCCGGAGACATTATAAATTGCTTGAACCAAAATGAATTCATCCTTATTCCGACATTGCCGGAACTACCTCCATTTACACTCGTTTTCCCACCAATCTTAAACTCAATCCTATCTTTTTTCTCGTACATGTACGTGGCCATAACAGCTGTGGCAGCTGTATCAATATTGATAAAATTTGTAGTGGGGCCGTTGACCCGGAAATCACTTCCATTGTTATTCAAATCTAGGAGATCGACCACTGTTCCCAGCAATGTCGTTGTTATTGAGGTTACTGGTGACAAACTCAATTGTTTTGGTTTTTTCATTTCAGCCCATTCATTAAGGTTTGCACCATCGCCGTCTATATCAAGGCCCGTTACAAAAAACTGATCAATCTGCTTCTTTTGATTGTTTGAGGATTTATAAAATTCCATTGTAAACTCCATCCACCATTCCCTGTCGGGCCCTACATTAGCTATTCCAAGATAAGGTTGAAATGCTTTATCCCAGCCAATACCTGATGAGTCAATTGAGCCTAAAACAACATCATTAGCTGAGCGGCCTTTTATCTCTACAATGGCATAAATTCCACTCGCTATATTGTCGAACTTATACTTTGCACCATCTTTACCGGCAGTTCCCGATAACAAAACCGGGTTTCTGAATACCAGTTCAGGAACCGTTTGAGAATGGCCTGTAATGCTTATCAAAACGACAAGCAGAAGCAATGTTGCATTTCGCAAATAATTACGTAGAGTTGTTTTCATTTCAGTTTCTTTAGGGTCCAGAGTATTCATGCGTTGCCTAGCAATGAACCTTCAGATAACAATGAAAACCGACTTAGTTATTTTTTTGAATAGACCGGGAGTATATTCCCGTAGTAATAGGCCTATTTTCACGATCGGATTTACGTTGCTTTCTTAGGGTTTGTTCGAATACGACCACAAGATATAATACGTATTTTACTGGTGCAAGTTTTACGAGGATTTTTTCGCAGTATTTACAGTATTTTCTGCAGTAATTTTACGATTGCCGCTTAGTTTTGAGCAAAGCCCGGACATGCTGGCCTAAAAACATGGTGTCTTAGGGCTGACCACCTAAATACTGAATAGCTCAAATATTCCTAAACAAAAGCGTGACCTTCAGAAATATGCTATTTAAATATTCGATATCTGTTCTCAGCTTTTGGGAAAGTGATAATAAAGTCCGGGGGAGATTAGCCCTTGCCGTAAATCCATGGTTTATACAATACCTTAATCAATGAAAATGGCCCCAAACTAAGTTTGAGGCCTTGGCAATAAAATTATCGGTCAACTATTTACTATTCTTCAATAATTTCTGGTAAGTCGTTCCAGCCCGCTTGTCAGCTATTTCCATAAGGTAAACACCCGCCGGTAGCTGATCAAGATCCTTCAGACTGATTTGTGAAATACCTCTTGGAACAGATTGACTAATGGTCTTTAACACCCTTCCGCTTACATCAATCATATTAACATCAATAGTCGTTTCACTTTCGGTAGTAATACTAATGGTAACATTTGAAAGGAATGGGTTAGGCCATACGGTTACACCCGGTTTCTTAGAAATTCTCACCAATACAATATTACTGTAGGTCACTTTTCCATCCTGGTCAACCAGTTTTACCCTGTAATAAACAACATCACTACGCAACTGTGCAGGTAGCTTATCATTCATCTGGTATTCCTTCTTCGTTTCACTTTCACCGGATGCCTGTACCTGCTGTCCTGTCGGTACAAAATTTACATTGTCGGTACTTCTTTGTACTTCGAAATAACTGGTATTATGTTCCGAAAGCGTACTCCATCTTATGAGGGCGTCATTATCATTGAGGCTGGCTGCAGCAATAAGCCCTTCTGCAGGCAATGGAATAAGCCATACAAGGGTATATGTCGCCGGGGTTGGATCTTTCATGGTAGCCGCATCCACAAAGGAATACCGGAAAGAGATATTGATATCACCCATCGTAGCAGCGGTAACCTTTATCTTTAATGAATCTGGTTTAAAATTGTTGATGGTTTGCCCGTTTGTAACCATCACGCTGTTATAATATAATTCCGCATTACCGGGAACGGTATCGATAATAACAATGCGGGTGGTAATATCACAACCGGATACACAATCTTCCGGATCTGTTCCACTTAAAACAGGCGGGTTCAATCCCTGGCCATTCAAAGTAATGAATTGGTTAACGGTTGGTTGATTAATAGACTTGACATGATTATTCGTATTGGGTAATCGTTCTATTCCAAAATCCACATTCGTTACGTTACTCATACCAGTTTTCACAGCAATGGTCGCGTTTGGTGTTCCGGTCTCGATACCGGTTCCTGCCGTATTATTTGTTCCATAGGCATCTCCCACGCTGATCCAGGCAGACCCGAAATACGGAGCTGGGGGAGCAGCGCCCAATGCCACAAGATTTGTTGAGAGAATCAATGTATAATTGGTTTGAATTTCTGCCAATGGGAATGAATAAGTACCATTTGAACTATTAACCGTGGCCCTGAATGCGACCGTTCCCGAAGCATCAACCAGGTAGGCGTACACCGCGGCTCCGCCGGGAGCGCCAG
>JANOCH010000231.1:0-1970 GCA_031412015.1 Chitinophagaceae bacterium | reverse complement strand
GCTAAGGGAATACAGTTTTCCAAACAAACTATTGAGCAGATAACACCCAGGCTAACAATACTCAGTCAAAAGCAAGGCTTTGACTCTGTTCTTGAATTATTATCAATTCTGCACGATCTTTCTATTTCCCGCAATATGCATACGCTATCGGATGCTACTTTTAGTAATGCAGAGCTTTCCTACAACAGCCGTCGCATTGAAAAAACGATCGAGTATATGAATCAGAGTTTTCATAAACCAATTACATTAACTGAAGTGTCAAAGCTGGCGAATATGACCGATGTATCCTTTAGCCGTTTTTTTAAAGCAAGGACAGGTATCACTTTTATGGATAGCCTTCTTGAGATGAGACTTGGACATGCATCAAGATTACTGATCGACACGACACAGTCGGTAGCCGAGGTTGCTTACAATTGTGGCTTTAATAATATTTCCAACTTTAACCGCCTTTTTAAAAAGAAAAAAGGATGTACACCAAAAGAATTCAGGGAGAATTATAGTTACGACAATCGTGTGTTTATCTGAGGTTAGCCGGTAAGGCGGAAAGACGGGAAGTATTGATAGTGTAAGGCTTTAGCTGGCTCGCTTAACAACTACTTTATTAGCATTCTTTTAAAATTTAAATGCGAATAAACAGAGTTAAAAGAATGTAATCATTCTATTTGTATTTTCTTTCCGCCTTCCCGTCTTTCCGGCTAGCGTATAAAAAATCCCATCTCAATTGGAGAGATGGGATGACTGGTGGGTACTTCTTTTTTTATGGTGGTTTTTCCGGCTCTACATTCTACACCTCTCCGCCAGTCGGCGGAAGGCTGGGAGGGGCTTAACTGCAACCACCCTGGTTGCCACAGTTCAAACACTTATAACACGTACCACTTCGCATCATGATATGACCGCAAACATTACAGGCCGGCGCATCACTTTGCATATTCTTTGCCGCTGCATTCACGGCACTCATTCCATTGTCGGTCTTTGTAGCTTGCGGGGGTCGTTGATTTTTTACCGGCGAATTTGCTGAAGAAGTTGGTGTCGGGGTAATGCGAACACTTGATAATTCAGGTGCTTTATCATATTCCAAACCCGAAGGCACATCATCCCAGTCATCGGCGCCGGTATTCAACACTTCAGGTTTATCCAAAACATGAACAAGATCCGTACGGCCTAAATACTCATAGCCCAATACCCGGAATATAAAGTCAACGATAGAGGTGGTTGATTTGATATTCGGATGTTCTACAAAACCAGAAGGATCGAATTTGGTGAAAGCGAATTTGTCCACAAACTCCTCTAATGGTACACCGTATTGCATACCGATAGAAATAGAAATAGCAAAACAGTTCATCATGCTGCGCATGGTAGCTCCTTCCTTCGCCATATCGATAAAGATCTCGCCCAGTGTTCCATCCCCATACTCACCGGTACGTAAAAAGATAGCCTGGCCATTGATCTTTGCTTTTTGTGTAAAGCCGCGGCGTTTGGCGGGAAGAGATCTACGTTCAACAATACTCGCCAATTTCCTTTTCAGTTTAGTATCAGGAGAAGATTGAACTCTTTTCTGAACTTCTTCCAAAAGTTCTTCCACGGTCAGTTTACTCATGTCAACAATATTGGATTCCTGTTGCTGACTGATTGTAACTGTTTGCTCCTCTGGTACAGTAATATCTGCTTTTTTCTTTTTATCAGATTTGTTGCTGAGTGGTTGTGACAATTTAGATCCGTCACGGTACAAAGCGTTAGCCTTTAACCCTAATTTCCAGCTGAGATGATAAGCATCAGCAATCTCTTCCACTTTAGCCTCATGTGGCAGGTTGATAGTTTTGGAGATAGCTCCACTGATAAATGGTTGCGTAGCTCCCATCATACGGATATGGCCATGTGCATGGATATACCTTTGGCCTTTTTGTCCGCATTTATTGGCACAGTCAAAAACGGGCAGGTGTTCTTCTTTCAGTAAAGGAGCTCCTTCCAGC
>JANOCH010000230.1:0-13070 GCA_031412015.1 Chitinophagaceae bacterium | reverse complement strand
TTTTTACAAAAAAATCGAATTCGTTGAAATCAATACTTTCGGAGCAACAACTCGCCATTACGATCAAAAGACTGGCTCACCAGGTACTGGAAAATAACAATGATCTTATCAATACCGTCCTGATCGGTCTTCAGCCGAGAGGTATTTATCTTTCTGACAAAGTAGTTGCTGAAATTAAAAAGGAATTTCCCAATGCAGCCGTTCAATACGGCAAACTGGATATAACTTTTTATCGTGATGATGTCCGTAAATCATTGCATATCGCCAACCAAACCGATATTCCTTTTTCGATCGAAGGGAAAAAAGTGGTGCTGATCGATGACGTGCTATATACCGGTCGAACTATCCGTGCAGCCCTTGATGCATTATTAGATTTTGGCCGGCCAGAAAAAGTTGAACTATGTGTGCTGATCGACCGCAGGTTTAGCCGCCAACTTCCCATTCAGCCGGATTATGTTGGTAAAGCCATTGATTCCATTATATCTCAAAAAGTAAAAGTGCTGTGGAAGGATAAAGAGGGGAGGGATGAAGTAGTGATCCTTGATTAAGGCAGTAGTGTCAAAGGTATAAGGCACAAGGAACAAGGTTCAAGGTACAAGGGAGTTACATTCTTTATGTTAGAAAATGGCTGCTCATGTCGAAAGAGTTAGAGGATAGATTTCAGACTTATGCGAAGGCTGTGAGAGATTATTGTACTAAGATAAAGTGGGATGTTATTAACAAGGAATACATTAAGCAGGTTATCCGTTCAAGTGGTTCTATTAGTGCCAACTATACCGAAGCCTCTGATGACCTGGGAAAGGCGGACGAAAAAATGAAATTGAAAATTTCAAGGCGTGAAGCAAAAGAAACAATTAAGTGGCTGGACCTCACCCTGACATACGAAGACAAACATTTGGAGCAATTACAGGCACAGCTTGTCAATGAAGGCGAGCAGATCAGGAAAATATTATCGGCCATTATTATAAAACTGGGCGGTTAAAGAGGAATCTTCAATTTACAGTCTTGTGCCTTGCCCCTTGTATCTTGTACCTTATATTGCTTTTTCCCCTAATTTCGCTTTTTAATGCAACTATCTACAAGACATTTACTGGGCATTAAAGACCTTGAGTCTAACGACATCTCCCTTATTTTACAGACAGCCGAACAATTTAAAGAAGTATTGCAACGACCCGTGAAGAAAGTTCCTTCCCTTCGGGACGTGGTGATCGTGAATCTCTTTTTTGAAAATTCCACCCGCACAAGGATCTCGTTTGAACTGGCGGAGAAACGTTTATCGGCAGATACCATCAGTTTTACGGCCTCTTCATCTTCCGTATCAAAAGGCGAAACGCTGTTGGATACCGTCAACAATATCCTCTCGATGAAGGTGGATATGGTAGTGATGCGTCATAGCGCCAGTGGCGCCCCGCATTTCCTGGCCAAGCATATATCGGCTGCCATTATCAATGCAGGGGATGGTATCAATGAACACCCTACACAAGGACTGCTTGATGCCTTGTCAATAAAAGAGAAGATAGGCAAACTGGAAGGAACTAAAGTTGCTATCATTGGTGATATCATGCATAGCCGGGTGGCGCAAAGCAATATTTACTTGTTGAAAAAAATGGGCGCTGAAGTTACTGTCTGTGGTCCGCCCACGTTGATACCAAAGTATATTGCAGAAGCATTGAATGTGAATGTTAGTTATAATCTCAAAGAAACACTGGAATGGTGCGATGTGGCCAATGTGCTGCGTATACAATTGGAAAGACAGAACCAGGTATTGTTCTCCTCCTTGCGGGAATACAACCTTGCCTATGGGATCACCCGCAAAATGCTGGACAGCCTTCACAAAGAAATTGTGATCATGCACCCTGGTCCGATTAACCGCGGGGTGGAATTGGATAGCGATGTGGCCGATAGCAAACAATCCATTATCTTACAGCAGGTAGAAAATGGGGTGGCAGTGAGAATGGCAGTACTTTACTTGTTATCCAATCGCAACACAGCGTGACAATTTTTGGATTTTAGATTGTGATAATGTCTAAGCTAGTGTCATGTTAAGTTATTGGGGTGTAAATGACTTCCCAATAAGCCTCCGGGAACACAAAGTTAAATACTTTGTGGCCTCTGTGCCTTTGTGGGATATACGTCAACTTAAGATTATCATAATACTAGTATGAAATCTAAAGCCTGCAATTAAAAATTCTTTGTTAATGCGAACCTGCTTATTTCCCGGTACTTTCGATCCGTTAACGCTGGGTCACGTTGATATCATCAACCGGGCTTTGCCTTTATTTGACAAGATCGTAGTGGCGATCGGATTCAATGCGGCGAAAGCACCGATGTTTACCGCGGAGCAAAGAGTAGCCTGGATAGAGGATATTTACAAAGACGAACCCAAAGTGGTTGGTGCGTATTACGAAGGCTTGACCGTTAATTATTGCAAAAAGGTTGGTGCTAATTTTATTTTGCGGGGCATCCGTTACGTCAGCGATTTTGAATATGAAAAGGCGATCGCCGATGCCAACCGGACCTTAGATAATTCCATTGAAACTATTTTTCTTACAGGGGAACCCAAGTACACATCCGTAGCTTCTACCATTGTTCGTGATATAATCCGAAATGGAGGTAATGCAAGTCCCTTTTTACCCAACGTTGTATATAAATCAATTAAAAAATTATCCAATGCGCATTTGGTACAAAAAAGACCTGGTCATTGAAGATCTGCTATCCTTGGGCAAAGACACCATGGGTGAATATCTGGGCATTGAATGGACAGAAATAGGTGATGATTTTATTAAGGCCCGGATGCCGGTTGATCATCGCACCAAGCAGCCATATGGACTGTTACACGGGGGCGCCTCTTGTGTATTGTCAGAAACCATTGGCAGCCTGGCATCTGCTATGGTCGTCGATCATTCCAAATTTGTTTGTGTGGGCCTTGAAATAAATGCGAATCATGTTCGAAGCGCAAGAGAAGGGTATGTGACCGGAATAGCCAGTCCGTTACATTTAGGATCGAACACCCATGTTTGGGATGTCAGGATATACGATGACGTAAAAAAAATGGTTTGTGTAAGCCGGCTAACCGTCGCCGTTATTCCCAGGAAGGAATCATTTATTCCCACCAGTTTGTAATACATCGACGATAGAAGGGAAAGTATTTTTCAAATATTCTTTTATGTCTTTGGCTTTTACCCATTTTATTTCATGAATATCTTCTGCTGTTTGCGGAGTAAGCGGCTGATCACTTTTGGTTTTCATATTATACCAGTGAGACTCTTTTAGTATGAACTTTGTTCCTTCATGATAGGTATGATAAGTGACAAGCAATGGTCCGTTTAGTTTTATTTTTTTAAGACCGGTTTCTTCTTCTACCTCCCGTGCAGCGCATTCTTCCAGGCTTTCACCTTTATCTAATTTACCTTTTGGCAGGTCCCATTTACCACGACGAAAGATCATCAATATTTCATCCTTCTCATTTTTTACCAGGCCACCGGCGGCTTGTACCAAAACAAATTTTTTGAAAAAATATTTTTTTAATTCGTCCAGGCTAGGATGAAAGAAAACACCCGCATGTATTTTTTCCAACTGCATCTCATGGATCATCGCCTTGACGGTATGAGCATCAAGCTCGTCGATGAATACTGCATCGTCGTGATGAACATATGGTTCTACCACCTCATCAATAGTGTCGCAAAGAAAAAGCGGTTTGTCGTTAAAGTAGATCTTAATATGCATAAGCTTGGTTAAAGGCACAAGTTACAAGATACAGGGTACAAGGAACAAGGTACAGGGTACAAGGAACAAGAAAGAAATCATGATACGGGTAGAAGCAATAATGTACAAGATAAACTTTTCAACCATAGGTCTTGTGCCTTCAAATCTTGCACCTTGTACCTTTTCCTCTTTATCTTCGCCGCATGACTGATACGAAAACCGTTGCTGAAAAATTGCTCCAGGCGAATGCCGTAAAATTAA
Organism: Chitinophagaceae bacterium; assembly: GCA_031412015.1. GTDB lineage: Bacteria > Bacteroidota > Bacteroidia > Chitinophagales > Chitinophagaceae > Terrimonas_B. The sequence goes on along the minus strand of JANOCH010000230.1, from coordinate 9,104 downwards.
ATGTAAAAGAACCTTTTACCTGGGCGAGCGGATGGAAAAGCCCGATCTATTGCGACAACCGCAGGGTCTTGTCCTTCCCTTTTATCCGGGATTTTATTAAATCAGAGATGTGCAACGTGGTGTTTTCAAAATTTCCTGAAGCAGAATTATTGGCTGGGGTGGCTACGGCAGGTATCGCCTGGGGAGCTATGACCGCCGATCAATTAAAACTTCCTTATATCTACGTCAGGCCAAAACCAAAGGAGCACGGGTTAGGTAACCAGATAGAAGGCTTTTACGAGAAAGGACAAAAGACAGTAGTGATCGAGGACCTGGTATCGACAGGAAAAAGCAGCCTGCAGGTAGTAGATGTTCTAAAACAAGCGGGATTGGAAGTAGTGGGCATGGTTTCTATCTTTACCTATGGCTTCACCGTTGCAACCGAAGCTTTTGCTAAATATGGAATTCAGTACCATTCACTTACTGATTATTCGGCACTGATAGACCTGGCTCTTGAAAAAGGTACGGTATCTGCGGCCGAGCAGGGCATTTTGTTAAAATGGAAGGATGATCCTGCTAATTGGAAAGGAGTTTTGTAATTTGTTTCCTCAAAACATACCGATGAAATGAGCTATAAAAATTATTGATCAATTTATGGCAGATAGCGAAAATAATTATTATGGCGAATTACAGGTGACCCGGAAAAATAAAATGAACACATGAAACAATTCCTTTTGACCATTTTGACCCTGGCTGTTTTTAGCAGCGCTTCTTTCTCGCAACAAAAGCCGCTTGAAACCGCAAAGATCAAAACCCCCAATGCAGTTTGCGAAGCCTGCAAAACAAGAATAGAAACTTACCTGAAACGCATTGATGGCGTTCGCCTGGTGACTGTGAATTTTCGGAGAGGAGAAACAACCGTCAAATACCTGACCGATCGAACCAATATCGAAGAGATCAAAACGGCGATCGCCAATTCAGGATATGATGCGGATGATATACCCGCCAATGAAGAGTCGTATAAACGTTTGCCAAAAACCTGTAAGAAATTTGAAGATGGCGGAGGACATCCAAAACCTAAAGCGCCGGCACCGACACCCTCGGGTGAAGACCAATAAGAATTATTTAAAGAGTTCCCGAAGATTTTGCATTCCCTGGTAATTCAGGGAAAAGTTTTTGTAGAAACCTGACTTGCCCGCTCTCGCCTGCCCGGTTATCCTCAATAACACCTTTTCATTTAAGAACGCGGTGAGAGAATGCTTCAGCATTTTTTTCATATCCACCGCCATTTTTACCGGTACCAAAAATTCACTGTTTGCAGGAATATGAACGCTGCTGTCTACAACAAAATGACCGAGATAAGTACTGTCCATCCAGGCATCACCTTCAGCTTGTTTTAGAAGTCCTTTAAAATTATTAGGATTATGGTAACGTATATCAAGTGTTACGGATGACGCCGACATACCCACCTCGTTCACTTTCACGTTTTCAATCCCCTTAAAAACAGGGTCTTTCATGTTGCCGCCACAGGAGGCCAGGACAACGATCGGGAAGAAGGGGAAAAGTAATTTTTTCATGACAGGGTGCAAAATAATCAATGTTCCAGTCTAATTTCTCCTTTTGAATAGTTAAAAAGCTCCTGTGACAACCTTGCGCTCACCCTAACAAAAATATTTATCCCACAAAGACGCGAGGGCCACGGAGATTTTCCTTCGTGCACTATGCAGCATTGTGGGAACCGATTGTGCTACAAAGTAAACTTAACAGGAATTTGCCAAACTAAGGCCTTAACCCTGTTACCTTTGCAACGACATAAATTGGATTGGTTTTTGAAACATAAAAGCAGTGTTTTTTCGTTATTTATCCAACAAATTCATTTCTATGCGAATCCTTTTGATCATCGCTTTGTTTGCTTCCATTGATTCTTTTGCTCAATGGAAAGACTTTATCATCAGTGTGAGAGGCGATACCCTTAACCGCATAGATATGAACGGAAAAAAGCAAGGGCCCTGGGTGATACATATGGAAGAATTACGGGGAGAGCAAGGCTACGATGAACAGGGTTATTTTGTGGACGATAAAAAAGATGGGAAGTGGGTGAAGTTTTCATTGATGGGTGATAAACTGGCGGAGGAAAATTATCGCTGGGGAAACCTTGACGGCAAATCAAGGTATTATACAAGACGGGGTGGGTTGATGCGGGAAGAGAGTTGGAGAGCCATTGAACCCGGTAAAAAGTTTGATACGGTTGCGGTTCTGGATGTATTGGATCCTACCAAAGTAATTGACCACGTAATTGTGAAAGTCGAAGGTCAGACCATGAAGCACGGTACCTGGACCTATTATGATCCTGAATGGGGCACCATTACCAAAACGGAGAATTATTGGGTTGATAAATTGCGCACTGGTGATGAGGTCGCCGCGGCTGCCGGTGGTGGTGCAGATGACCTGAAACCGATTGGCTTTAGTTCTTCCAAATCAGATTCACTAAGCGCGAAGACCATGGCAAAGCCACAGGCAGTATTAGATTTTGAAAAGAAAAATGCAGGGAAGAAAAAAGTAAAAGTAAGGGACGGCAGCACCGGTAATTAAAAATATCTCCCGTTTACCCCTTGGTCCAAATGTTCTCATTTCTGACAGTGACTTTTCAATATTTATAAATACGATGGTTTCAGTGGCACTCTCACCTTGGCTTACAAGATGTCGCTATTTTTCCCTCGATAAATTTTGATATAGTTTCTTATTAGCTTTTGAGAAATTTCTCTTCCATTATCAATGCGGGTTAACTCAATTCAGCAGGTATTTATCCGGATACTGATCACCCCATGCATTTTCAAATCGGAAACCGGTTCAGCCCGGTTTAAATCTTTTATTGAGCTTTACCCTTATGTCGTAACCGTAACTACTGAAGCAAATAGTTTTTACGGTACTCTTCAAAAAAATCATCGGAATAAAATTTTGCAATTTCTCAAATTCAATATATATTTGATATCATTTTGATATCAAACTGACTATTATGGAAAAAAACACTAAACCCTTGTCTGGCTTCCTGGCCCTGTTGTTTGCTTTGATGCTGATGGCCGTTTCTATTTATTGTTTTGTGCATGTTAAAGAAGGTAAATGGCAATTGCCGGTCGCGATCATTGCCCTGCTCGCCAGTTTTTTATTGATAAAAGGATTGATGATCGTCCAACCAAATCATTCGCGGGTGTTGAGTTTCTTTGGCAAATATGTAGGAAGCGTAAAAAACAACGGGCTCTTCTTTGTAAATCCCTTGTATGCCACGCATAAGATAAGCCTTAGGGCCGAAAACCTGCAGGGGCAAACGCTGAAAGTAAATGACAAAATGGGTAACCCGATTGAGATAGGCGCTGTGGTCGTGTGGAAAGTAGGCGATACGTTTAAAGCGGTTTATGAAGTGGAGAACTACAAAGAATACGTAAAGATACAAAGCGAAGCCGCGGTCCGTCACCTTGCCAATAGCTTTGCGTACGATAACCTGGAAGATGAGCATGCAGGGATCACATTGCGGGAAGGTGGTGATAAGGTAAATAGTATTTTGGAAAAAGAACTGTTGGACAGGCTGGTCCCTGCAGGCATTGTAATTACTGAGGCGAGGATCAGCCACCTTGCTTATGCACAGGAAATCGCAGGTGCCATGTTGCAGCGTCAGCAGGCAACCGCTATCGTGGCGGCCCGTTCAAAGATCGTAGAAGGCGCGGTCGGAATGGTAGAGATGGCACTGGAAATGTTATCAAAGAAGCAGATAGTAGAGCTTGATGAAGAAAAGAAAGCAGCTATGGTCAGTAACCTGATGGTAGTTCTATGTGGAGAAAAGGCGGCTCAACCGGTACTCAATACAGGCTCGCTGTATCAATAATTTTGTATCAAAATCCATCCTGGTGAACAGTAAGAAGTCGTTTGTAATACGGATTGACAATGAGACGTACAAGGCGCTTGAAAAGTGGGCCGCCGATGAATTTCGCAGCGTGAATGGCCAGATAGAATGGATTCTGTCCCAAAAATTAAAAGAGTCCGGGCGCACCAAAACGGCATTACCACCCAATAAAAATGCTAAGCCAGGGAGCTGATTATTTCCTGGCTTAGATTCAGAATATTCTATAAGGTTAGAAGCTCTATTTGAATTGACCTTAAGGTGTTTTATAATCTTCTCTCACCGGGTTAAATACATCGATCGCTTTACAGTCTGTTACGGCAATTGCTGAATGTGGCATGTTGGAGGGAATAACATGATACATTCCTGGAGTTAGTGAATAAGGTTCACCTCCGATCATCATGTCCAATTGTCCTTCGATGATATAAGTGATCTGTTCGTGCACATGATGATGCGCGGGTAAATTACTTCCTGCTTTTATTTCTACATACCCAAACGTTAATTCATTTCCATGCGCATAGTAGCCTTCGATGCCCGCTACTAATTCTTTTGGAGCAATATCCTTTATGTGTTTCATTGATTTTTATTTTTCAAAATAACAAAGAGTTCCTCCCACCCATTCTTTATCCTTATTATAACGTACACCGATCATCTTTCCTTTGCTCAAACGGGCAAGGTTATTGGCCGGAACAGGTCTTGCTTCGCCGTCTTTCCAGAAATAAAATATCCTGATCTCGGCTTTTGCCGGGATATCCGGTGTTTCGATCACATCGGCGTATTTTACCTTCCGTTGCAGTATCCAGTTCTCCGGGTCCTTTACTTTTTGAATATCTTCTTTTGTTACGTCGATCACCACGCCTTGTCCGGCAAAAGAAAATAAAGGTTTCAATACATAATTTTCCAGGTCACCCGGCAACTCCGTTATTTCATTAAGGAAAAAAGTGGCTGGTACATAAGGATGACGGATCAGCGGCAATGTGTATTTGCTGATACGATAAAACCAGGCGGGATGCGGTACCCATTCCACTTCCAGGTTGTCAAAAAGTAACTTGCCTTTTTCCTGTACTTCGGGAGTTTGCTGGAAGAGGTCGTCGAAAATAACGCGGTTGTAAATTCTTTTTATTTCGGTTTTTTGACCGTCATTTAAATAATATAATTTCTTCCCTTCTTTGATCAGTTCGGTCAGGCATACTGGTTTGATGCCGGTATAATCCTGTGTACAATAAAAATCGATTCTTGTTTTTTGCTGATGCGGAAATATCTCCAGCAGTATCACATTCTCCGGGTTATGGTCACCGAGAATTATTTCTTGTAACAATTTCAAATAAGATTTCTCGTCATGTCCGCCAAGATAAGCAGAATAGTTATCCGGCACCTCAAAATGTTTGCGGTAGATATCATCCAGCAATACTTCATAGGCAAACAGGGTAGGGAAGCCCTGCATCTCTATCAGTTGCGGTTCATATTCGCCTTCGTCGTTGATACAAATTCCAAAATCAAATGCGATAAAATGTGAATGGTCATTTTCTCCCGGCACCTGAAGGTTTTTGGGGATAGCATTTTTAGTAAGTTCCTTGAATTTCGGATCAATGATAATGTCCACAATACTCTCACAGGCATCCAGTATTTTTTGGGTGAAATCCCATGGCACAAAGACGGCTGTTTCGGCTACCCTGAATTCAATAGCTGCGGGATGAACCTCATGCAGTTCTTTTAAAAAGGCCTCGTATTGTTCTTTGGTAAAATGGGTATTGATTTGCTGGCGGATCGCTGGAACCATTGACTATTATTTTAAACAAAGTCAAGTTACAGCAAAATGAGAGAAAGTTTTGGGTTTTAAGTTTTAAAGTTTTGCTGCCAACTCAAAATCCAGTAGTTGTATCAATTTTGTATTCCCGCCGAGAGCGAAGAGTTTTGCAGTAATAAATATTCTCAGCGTTCCCTGTGTGCCCTGCGTGATTATTAATGATGTGATTATCGAAAGGTAAAACTCTTTGCACCTCCAGACACTAAGCTACTGCCGATGCAGACGCATTCAACTGCCCGTACACCTGGTTAAGAAAATTAGGAAGTATATGCGAATAGGTCCACCGTATCTTATCGGGATCATTTAAATGTTCCAGCATACTGTTCAGTTTCGCCTCGCCATGATTATCTATCACCGATCTTCTTTTTTCTTCCTGCTGAAAATGCACGGTCATGCCTTCCGCATCGGCTTCGGGGTGAAATTGTGTGCCGATCATGTATTCATTGAAACGGATCCCCATCACCGCTCTTTCATAGGGCACATGCGGCCTGTTTTTTTCAATACACAATAGAGAGCCACCCATTTCATTGATCAGTGTATGATTCGGCTGTATCACCTGGTAGTCGCGGCTGTCCACCGCATAAAAAGGATCTTTCAGACCCTCGAACACGGGTTCACTTTCCCCTTCTTCCAGCATATGCATCGGGAACACACCAAAGGAAGTAGACTTTCTTTTATATACCAGGCCCGCATTCAGGTAGCGGCTCGCCAATTGAAAAGAATGACAGATAAAAAAGACATGTTTTTTTCTGCTGTTGCCGGGATTGCTGTTCCAACGTAACATTTCATCCACCCACCTGCACCAGGCGATATCCCAGTCATCAAAACGGGTAGAAAGCGGGTCGCCGGGGCCACCGCTGGAAATATAAATATCAAAGGAAGTGTCGGGGATCTCGTTCTTTTGCCTGACGTCAAACTCGGCCCATGTTACATCCATCGTCACGGATCTGGCCCAGTCTTTTACTATCTGCCGTATACAGCGCATACCCTGGTTGGGAAAACCATCATTCATATCAAGGATAGCTATACGGATCGATCTGTTTTCGTTCCAAATCATCTGCAAACATAACATTTTTTTGAGGTTCTTGTATGTCGCAGGGTTTACAAAATTGGCGTCAATTGTGGATTTGGTGATTTTGATTAAGAAAATTATATGGCCAGCTGTACTGCTGTCCTGAGCGAAGCCGAAGGATCATCGCCTGTTGTGTCACTCACTTGTATGTTCGGTAATTCTACTGAGCATTCTTGAAGAGTACAATTGGTTTCGATGATATTTTATTCGTGCAGTTGGTGAGAAGAAACACCAACTGCGACGAAAATCAAGTCCTTGTACTTCACTACTTTTGCCCCATGGTAAAACACGCCGTCATCGTTGCCGGGGGATCGGGTACAAGAATGGGAGGCAACCTGCCTAAACAGTTTTTGTTATTAAAAAATAAACCTGTTCTTTATTATACCATTAAGGCGTTCCTGGATGCTTATGAAGACCTGAAGGTTATTTTAGTGCTACCGGTAGAGTATACCGATATGGGCCAGGAGATCATTGATGCCTGGTTTGATAAGGACCGCATTCGAATCATTACCGGTGGCGATACCCGCTTTCAATCCGTGAAGAACGGGTTGCAATTGGTAGAAGAGGAATCAATCATTTTTGTACATGATGGTGTGCGATGTTTGTTGTCGCCTGCCCTAATACATGCCTGCTATGAAAAAGCTGTAGAAACGGGTAGTGCTATTCCCGCTGTGAAAAGCAAAGACAGTGTGAGATTGCTCACCGAAGAAAGTAATGATGCTATCGATCGTAATAAGGTAATGCTGGTACAAACTCCACAGACCTTTCATAGTAAAATATTGCTTCCCGCATTCAATATCGATTATAAAGATAAATTCACCGATGAAGCTACCGTGGTGGAAGCCTATGGGTTGAAAGTTTCTTTGGTAGAAGGAGAGGAGACGAACATTAAGATCACCACGCCGATGGATCTGCTGATGGCGGAGAGTTTATTAAATTCTGAATTGTAAGTTTTAAAGTTTTGGAGTTACTGACTACTGAACTTAAAACTCAAAAACTTCAAAACTATTTCTTCATCCACTTCACATAAAAAGGCAACTTATTCAGTTTGATCGCGGAGTAATTTTCTTCGTGAGCCCCGAAGCTATTATAAAAATGAGCCAGGTTCGTAAGATCGGAGCCTTCAAAATCAAGCAGGATTTTTTTACCGGCATGATCTTTTATAAACGTATCAATAAGATAATGCGAAGCGCCGGCGTTTCGGCTATCCGGGTGATTGCCGACCAGGATATAATAGGCCCTGTTATGAGAAAAAATAAAAACACAGGAAGCCACTATCTCATTCTTCGCCGACAAGATACCATAGGTAATTGCTTGTTGGGTTTTATGTAAATGATGATACAGTTTGGTGAAGCGTTCTATGTTGTCAGCTGATTCTTTCGCATAGGATTTCATTTGTTCTACAGCGAGATCAATCACCTTTTGTACGGCAAAATCATTGATAGGTTTGCAACCTAATTTTTCTGCCTTACGGATATTGCGCTGGGTGTTTGGCCGGTAATTGTTATAAAGTTCTTCGTAAGTGCTATCGAGGTAAAGCACAAAGTTTTTCCGCTGGTATAATGGAAAATTTTTAAGCTCAAATACGTTATGATAGTTCAGGTAGAAATCCCAGTAACCGAATTTGGAAGGAATAGCTTGCAGAAATGCTTCCAGCAATTCAGCAGAAAAATGATGACCAAAAACACCCAATTGTGCGGTAAGAAACGGCTGATATAAGTAGTGGACGCTATACTTCTTATTCCAGGTAAGCGGCATCACGGCTTCGTAATCGTTAAGCACCAGTGCATCCCATTGTTTCGCCATGTAATTAAGATAATACGAATAGCCATAGATCAAACCATTGGGTGCATGGGTTATGCAATCATCCCATTTAGCCAGGTCAATTTCATTATTAGTAAGGTAGCGTATATTGAATGGACTGCTCATTAATCAGCAAAGTTGCGGTTAATTTTTCGCAAGCTGAAACCTGAGATATCAATAGAAAAGGAGATCGCTTTAAGGAACCGGTTTTTCTTATCCAAGGTTGATTTGATATAATCCTTATACACTTTACTAAAGATAAGTGGTATATAAATATTGATCGTTTCTTTAAGAAGCGGAATCTGCAAACCGGCATCAAAAAGAAAGCGATCTTCGGTGGAATTTTTCTTCCACGCATCAGCATAAGTGCCAATATCCGCGAAAATTTTCAATGGTATTTTGAAGGGTAGTACACTCAGCGGGTTAATATTGGAGGGAATAGTGGTACTGAAATTAATTGCTGTCAACCAGTCATCGGTCTTACCTATCTTATCCGCCAGCAATTCTGTTCTTACTTTAAAACCTCCATCTCTTACCATGATCTGTTG
>JANOCH010000229.1:0-7532 GCA_031412015.1 Chitinophagaceae bacterium | reverse complement strand
TGTATTGCAAAGGAAGCGCCACGGATAAAAGTGATCTGCGTGCGGATATTATCACGGCGGAACAATATGAAAATTATGAACTGTCGGTTGATTGGAAGATCGCACCCGGTGGTAATAGCGGCATTATATACAATGTAACAGAAGAATATCCGGCTTCATATCAAAGTGGCCCGGAGTATCAATTGATAGATGACGAGGGTTACTCCGGTGGTAAACTGGAAGACTGGCAAAAAACAGGAGCTGACTACGCCATGTATACAGCTACTTCAAGACCAACAAAACCCGTTGGTGAATACAATACATCAAAGATCGTAGTTAAAGGCGCACACCGTGAGTATTGGCTGAATGGTGTGAAAGTAGTAGAGTTTGAAGCCTGGTCCGATGATTGGAACAAACGTAAATCCGTTGGTAAATGGAAAGACACACCCGGCTACGGAATGGCGAAGAAAGGCTATATCTGTTTGCAGGATCATGGAAGTGGGGTTTGGTTTAAGAATATTAAGATAAGGAAGCTGTAACAGCCGGCCCCCTCTAAATCTCCCCCGAATGGGGAGACTTGCAAAGCGCAGCCCTCGCTTTTCGACGAGACTGCTAAAATAGAACTCTCCGCAAGTGTTGAGTAGAGATATACAGCCGATGTGGTAGTTATGAAATCAGTACGGAGGTGAAGCACCGCTCCCTCTCTATCGGAGAGGGAGAAGAAGGGTGAGGCCGGATAACTAAAATATTTTTCGTATGACACAAAAAGAATTGCATGATCAGCGATTGCTGAAAGAAGCGCAGGATGAAGTGAGGCGGATGCACACACGACGCCATTTCTTAAAGGAAAGTGCCATGGGACTGGGTGCATTGGCGATTGGTTCGTTGCTGGGTGGTTGTGGTGGCAGAGGATCAACTGCAGCATCATCTGTTGCTTTTGATCCGGCGCATCCATTGTTACCTAAGTCGCCACCGTTTATAGGTAAAGCAAGAAGTGTTATCTATCTCCACATGGCAGGGGCGCCATCTCAATTAGAATTGTTTGACTATAAGCCAGAGCTGGCAAAAATGGATGGACAGGATTGCCCCCAATCTTTTTTAGAAGGAAAACAATTTGCTTTTATCAGGGGAGTGCCCAAAATGCTCGGCCCCCAGGCTAAGTTTGCGCAACATGGACAAAGTGGCGCCTGGATAAGTGATAACCTGCCGCACCTTTCAAGCATAGCCGATGAAGTGACTTTCTTAAAAGCGGTCACTACTGATCAATTCAATCATGCTCCCGCACAGTTGTTGTTACACACAGGTAGCCCGAGATTGGGAAGGCCCAGTATGGGTAGCTGGGTTACCTATGGTTTGGGAACCGAAAATCAAAACCTGCCCGGTTTTGTAGTGCTCACCAGCGGCGGTAGTTTTCCTGATGCAGGGAAGAGTGTATGGGGAAGTGGATTTCTGCCGTCTGTTTACCAGGGAGTGCAGTGCCGGAGTGAAGGCGACCCGGTATTATTTATCAACGACCCGGATGGCATGAGCCGCAATCTTCGTAGGGCTTCCATTGATGCGATCAATAAAGCAAACCAGCAGCAATACGAGGAGTACAATGATCCGGAAATATTATCCCGCATCTCTCAATATGAAATGGCTTACCGGATGCAGATCACAGCACCCGAAGTAATGAATATAAATGACGAGCCTGCCTACATTCATGAAATGTATGGTACCAAACCTGGCAAAGCTTGTTTTGCCAATAATGTTTTGCTGGCAAGAAAACTGGTAGAAAAAGGAGTTCGATATGTTCAGCTTTTCGATTGGGGTTGGGATGCGCATGGTGATAATGCCAGCAATGCGTTGAATATCGGCATCATTAATAAATGCCGCAGCGTAGATAAAGCGGTTACGGCTTTACTGCTGGATCTGAAACAGCGTGGACTGCTCGACGAAACATTGATAGTTTGGGGAGGAGAGTTTGGTCGTACTCCTATGATGGAAAACCGAAATGGTGCGCAGAATCCTTATAAAGGAAGAGATCATCACACCGAAGCTTTCACCATTTGGATGGCTGGTGGCGGTATCAAAAAAGGATACACTCATGGTGAAACAGATGAAATAGGTTATAGTGCTGTTAGCGGTAAAGTAGAAGCTTACGATATACAAGCAACGATATTGAATCAATTAGGATTCAATCATGAGGAGTTTACGTATCCGTTCCAGGGTAGACCATTCAGATTGACGGATGTGGCGGGGAAGGTGATACAGGAAGTAATTGCGTAACCCCCAAACCCCTAAAGGGGGCTTGCAGACGCGCAGCCCAAGCTTATCGAAGACTCCACTAGTTTTTGGAGTCTTCAAAATTGCCGACGAGACCATAGATAATATATTCTTTTTTATATCTCCTGATGCATCAAAACAGAAGAACTTTTATTCAAACTACTGCTTCTGCAACGGCGACACTATTATTATCTTCATTGGATAGTTTTGCTTCACCTTATAAATCTGCCATCGTGAATAAAAATTTTGAATTAAAAATATTGGGCACTAATTGGGGGTTCGGGGGAACAACCGACGAGTTTTGCGCCGCGGTTAAAAAAGAAGGCTATGATGGAATTGAAATGTGGTGGCCCGGGGATAAAAAAGGACATGATGAATTGTTCGCTGCTTTAAAAAAACATTCATTGGACGTCGGATTTCTGTGTGGAGGTTCGCAACCAGATTGGAAAGAGCACCTGGAAACATTTAAAAAAACTACTACCGCGGCCGCGACAAATACCATTCAAAAGCCTTTATACATTAATTGCCATTCCGGTAGAGATCATTTTAGTTTTGAACAGAACAAAGCATTTATCGATCATACGACCCAGCTTTCAAAAGAAACAGGCATTACGATCTGCCATGAAACACACCGTTCAAGGATCATGTTTGCCGCGAATATAACCAGGCAGTTCATGGAAAAAATACCCGAACTGAAATTGACATTCGATGTATCACATTGGTGCAATGTGCATGAAAGCATGCTGGGTGATCAAAAAGAAACTGTTGCCATGGCATTGGAAAGAGTAGAACATATTCATGCCCGCATTGGACATCCCGAAGGTCCGCAGGTCAACGATCCCCGTGCACCGGAATGGGAATCGATCGTAAAACAACATTTCGATTGGTGGGATATAGTCGTTGAGCGGAAAAAGAAAAATGGAGAGCGGGTAACGATATTGACAGAGTTCGGACCACCGGATTATATGCCCACATTACCCTATACCCGGCAGCCGCTTGCCGATCAATGGGCGATCAATGTGCATATGATGAAGTTGTTGAGAAAGCGTTACCAATAGTTTAATCAGTTACTAATCTATTCATGAATCTACTATCTCTGCCTGATCTGATCGGTCGCTTTCACCCCGTGTTAGTTCATTTACCCATTGGTATTTTACTATTAGCCTGTTTCTTTCAGTGGTTGACGTTGAAACCAAGGTTTGCTATTTTACAGCCAGCCATTCCGGCTATGTTTTTTTGTGGAATGATCGGCGCTACACTTTCCTGTGTAAGCGGGTATATGCTTTCTTTAAGTGGTGACTACGATGGCGAATTAGTTGGGCGTCATCAATGGATGGGCATCTTCACCACCATTCTATCATTGGTATTGTATTTCTTGTATCAATTCTCTATCAGCGAAACAATTGCCCGCTGGATTTCATTGGGCATTATAATCCTGGTAACGATCACGGGTCATTTCGGTGGATCATTGACGCATGGCTCCGATTACCTTACCGAAGGCCTGAACCGCGATGATGATAAGGGACCCGTGTTAAAGGCGATTCCCAATATCCAGGAAGCGACTTTGTATACGGACGTTGTGCAACCATTGTTGCAGGCAAAATGTTATACCTGTCACGGAGCCAATAAACAAAAAGGAAAGTTGCGCCTGGATGAGCAGGAATTTATATTAAAAGGCGGCAAGGAAGGAAAGGTCATTGAGCCGGGAAAGGCGGATGAAAGTGAAATGATCGAAAGGATGTTGTTGCCAATGACCGATGAGGATCATATGCCCCCCAAAGAAAAAAAACAATTGACGGCCAATGAGATCTCATTATTGCATTGGTGGATCAATACAGGTGCTGATTTTAATAAGAAGGTAAAAGACCTTCAGCAAACCGGAAGGATCAAAACTGTTTTGTTGTCCCTTCAATCAGGTTCCGCAGGCGAAGAGAGCAAAGCGACAGACGTGCCGGAAGCTCCGGTCAGCAAAGCGAATGATGAAGCCGTCAATCGTTTGAAAAAGGCAGGTGTCATTGTAATGCCCGTTGCCCAAAACAGTAATTATCTATCCGCCAGTTTTTTTACCGTCGGACCGGGTGCTGATAGTCTGGTGAAATTGCTGGAGCCTTTGAGGAAACAACTAGTGTGGTTGAAATTGGATAACGCGGCTATCAATGACGAAACGATGGATGATATTTCCAAATTGACGGCATTAACAAAACTGCAGATCAATAATACCCCAATTACAGATAAAGGATTGGCGAAATTGCAATCGCTGGAACAATTGCAATCGCTTAACCTGGTGGGAACAAAAATTACTGCCCACGGTGTGATGCAGTTAGAAAAATTAAAAAAACTGAAGAGTTTATATCTCTACCAGACCGGCGTGAATAATAATGAATGGTCCTTACTGCAAAAAGCATTTCCGGCGGCACAGATCGATTCTGGTAAATACACGGTTCCAACGTTGCCAACGGATACATCAGAAATAAAATATTAATAAGCATCATGCCTCGCCGGTTTCATTTGTTGACAGTATTGTTTTTTTTATCAACTTGTTCTTTGCTGGCCCAGCCAAAAAAGGAACATAACCTGGTTTTTGATTCATTGGCCAAACGCTGGGATGAAGCGATTCCATTGGGTAATGGATGGCTGGGAGCATTGATCTGGCAAAAAGAAAATAAAGTAAGAATGTCCCTGGACCGGGTGGATCTGTGGGATGACAGGCCCATGCCGGAGATCGACAAATTGAAATTCAGTTGGGTAGTGGAGCAGGTAAAGAAAGGACAATATGATACGGTGCAAAAATTAGGAGATGAGCCGTATGAAAAATATGCAGCTCCTACGAAAATTCCTGGTGCGGCATTGGAATTTGATCTGGCGAAATTTGGAAAAGTTGTTTCGAATGAACTGGATATCAAAACAGGTTTGTCGGTCATCAAATTTGAAAGCGGAATTGTATTTAACAACTACATTCATTCGGTGAACCAGGTTGGATATTTCGGTTTTGAAAATCTTGCCCCGAATACGATTATCCCTGAATTGCTCATCCCCAATTATAATACAGGCAGAGCAGGTACAAGCGGCAATAGTGTTGAAGGTATCGGGTTGGAAAAATTGGGTTATAAAAAAGGAACTATAACAAAAACAAACAACAGTATCCGTTATCATCAGCCGACCTGGCAGCACAACTATTATGAAGTGCTGGTAAAATGGTATCGCTTACCCGGAAATAAATTGATCGGTCAATGGACGATCACGAACAATAAACCGGCAAATTTACCCGATCCCGATTTTAAATTAAAGGAACCGACCGGTTGGCCATCACATAATAAATGGTGGAATGATTACTGGAGTCGTTCTTCCGTGTCATTACCCGACCAACAACTAGAGAGACAGTATTACCTGGAGATGTACAAATTCGCCTGCGTGGCAAGAACTAATACGCCTCCCATTTCTTTACAGGCAATATGGACGGCCGACAATGGCAATCTCCCACCCTGGAAAGGAGATTTTCATCACGATCTGAATACACAGTTGAGTTACTGGCCGGGTTATACCGGCAATCATTTGGATTTGACGGCTTCCTACACTAACTGGTTGTGGAAGGTAAAGGACGTCAATAAGAAATGGACAAAAAGTTATTTTGGACTTGATGGATTAAATGTTCCGGGTGTAACAACCATCAGCGGGAAGGAAATGGGTGGGTGGATTCAATACTCGATGAGTCCGACAACGGCTGCATGGATCGCACAGCATTTTTACTGGCAGTGGAAGTATAGTATGGATGAGAAATTTTTACACGAAAGAGCAGCGCCTTATTTTAATGACGTAAAAAAATATTTGTCTGGGATACAAATCAACGATGCGGGCACAGGAATAACATTGCCTTTAAGTTCCAGTCCTGAATACCATAATAATTCAATCAAAGCATGGTTTACTGGTATTACTAACTATGATCTTGCATTGATTAAAAATTTTTATCATCGGGGAAGCGAGATCGCTGCACTAAACATGGATAAGCGTCTTCTTGAATGGTCTGATCCCCAGTTACTGTTGCGGGAGTTTGATGCTAATGAAACAGGTCTCACGATTGCTCCGGGCCAGAATCTCGAAGAATCTCATCGGCATCATGCACAACTAATGGCTATTTATCCAATGGGCTTATTGGCTCCGTCCGGAGATGCTGCCGATAAAGGAATTATCAATATTTCATTACGCTGGTTGGAAAAGATAGGAACAAATAATTGGTGTGGTTATTCTTTTAGCTGGGCCGCTTGTATATATGCAAGGGCTAAAGAAGCCGATAACGCGGAGAAGATGCTGAAAATATTCACTTCTAATTTTTGTTCGTCCAATAGTTTTCATTTGAATGGTGATCAGAAAGGAGGACAATATTCATCTTTTACCTATCGTCCTTTTACACTGGAAGGGAATTTTGCGTTTGCCCAGGGTGTTCATGAAATGCTGATTCAAAGTTATAATGATCGTATAGAAATATTTCCAGCAATTCCCAACTCATGGAAAGACGTTTCATTTCATAACTTGAGAACAGAAGGCGCATTTCTTGTATCGGCAAGAAAAGAAAATGGTGTGACAGACGAAGTGAGTATTACAGCCGGGCAGGCTAATATGTTATTTATAAAACTTCCTTTCAAAACCTGGCTGGTAAAAGGAATCGAAAGAAAAGAAGTATTTGACAATGGCAATAGCATAAGTGCCGTATTTTTGAAAAAGGGCCAAACTATAGTTTTCAAAAACGGGTACGAATAAATAAGTTTTATGAAACGAAAAGAATTCCTTCGCCTATCGGTTCCGGCTTTTTTTTTATTGGCTAATGGCAAGATCGTAAAGGCGAATGAATTTTGGTTATCGGAAGAGCATAAAAGAAAAGTGAAGCTTCGTTTTGCAGTGGCGTCAGATGGTCATTACGGCCAGCCCAATACGGAATATGAGGTATTTCACAACACACTTGTTTCCCGGATAAATGAAGAGCATCTGAAACATGCCTTCTCCTTTTGTGTGATCAATGGCGATATTGTGCATGATGATAAAAGTCACTATCCCGCTGTTAAAAAAACCCTGGATGGCACCAGTGTGAAGTTCCATGGTCAAAACGCGGTCAATCCCAGCGGCTTGAATCATGTCGGCCACTAATTTTGCAGTGATCGGCGTACGCGGTGCGCTTTTTCGTTCTTGGCGGCGGTGACCTGAACGCTGCGCGCTGCGATGCCATCGGCGGTGGCACAGCCGATGAGTTGCGCAAGCACGGTGCCGACGTGGCCTTCATCGGTGATGGCCCCGAC
>JANOCH010000228.1:0-6922 GCA_031412015.1 Chitinophagaceae bacterium | reverse complement strand
TCAACAGATTTCGGGCCATTTTGAGTATTTTTCGAATAGATCTCTTATTCTTTTACTCGTTCAAGGTATTCGCCAGTCTTTGTATTGATGCGTATCAACTCTCCTTCGTTTACAAATAAGGGAACGTTCACCGTGGCGCCGGTTTCGATGGTCGCTTGTTTTAAAGTACGTGTAGCTGTATCTCCACGCAAACCCGGCTCGGTGTAGGTTACCTGCATTACGATTTTATCAGGCAACTCAACACTCATCGGCAATTCGGTTTCAGTATTGATTAACAAGGATACTACCTGACCATCCTTTAAAAATTGAGGTGCGTCGACCATGCTTTCCTGTACAGCCACCTGCTCGAAGGTTTCGGTATCCATAAAATTATATCCCGTATCATCTTTATACAAAAACTGGTAATCTTTCCTTTCCACCCTGACAGGATAGATATTATCCCCTGAGTTCCAGGTTTTTTCAATAGAGCGGTTATTGTCCACTCCCTTCAGTTTCGCCCACACTTTAGCTGCCGCACGGGCCGTCTTATTTTCACCAAACTCCACTACGGAGTACAAGCTTCCATCCAATTTGATGATAAGGCCGCGGCTGATGTCTGCTGTATTTGCCATATTTTTTACACTTTAAGCTGACTGACTTTATACCAGGAGCTATTTGGAAATCTTTTTTGAGGCGGCAAAGATAGGGAAATGTAAAAAACTATGCCCTGGCAAAGGAATATCTAATAATTGGCCAACAGGAGATATTTTACTCTTCATTCTTTGTTAATACACTGGTCGCTTATGCATAAAGTCGTTTCTTTGAAGTATGAAAAAGATATCTTTTTTAGTGTTATCGTTGGCATTTTTTTGCACTGGTTTTAGCCAAAATGACTCACTACCAGAAGCTCTTTATAAACGATTTCCTACCGCACCTCCCTTCAAATTATTGATGACGGATAATAGTAGCTATTTTGCAAAAGATGACCTGGCCAGGAAGAAAGCGGTGATGATCATGCTATTCAGCCCCGACTGCGAACACTGCCAGCACACAACAGAAGAGATCATACAACATATTGATGCATTTGAAAAAGTACAGATCGTAATGTCTACGACGCTACCTTTTGAAAATATGGTAGAATTTTATAAAAAATATGGCCTAAAGCGTTTTGACAATATTGTAGTGGGAAAAGATATCAGTTACCTGCTTCCCACTTTCTATAACATCCGGAACCTGCCTTTCCTTGCTTTTTATAATAAAAAAAAGGAATTGATCTCCGTATTTGAGGGTGCGATGTCGATTGAAAAAATAATTGAAGAAAGCAGGAAATAACTGCTGGTCTCAAATTTCAAACCTCAAACTTTCTTTTACCTTTGCCCGCAAATAATTTACTCATTATATAAATTTTTCTTTCATGAAAGTTACTGTTGTAGGTGCCGGAGCCGTTGGAGCTACTTGTGCCGATAATATTGCCCGCAAAGAATTGGCTACCGAACTGGTTTTATTGGATATTAAAGAAGGCGTTGCTGAAGGCAAGGCGCAGGATATGATGCAAACGGCAGCCCTGCTGGGTTTTGATACAAAAATTACCGGCTCTACCAATGATTATTCTAAAACAGCCGGAAGTGACGTAGTGGTGATCACTTCTGGTCTGCCGCGCAAACCCGGTATGACAAGAGAAGAGTTGATAGGTGTAAATGCAGGAATTGTAAAAAGTGTAACTGAGAACATTCTTAAATATTCGCCCGATACCATCATCATCGTGATCAGCAATCCGATGGATACAATGACTTACCTGGCATTGACGACAACAGCCATTCCGAAAAACCGGATCATAGGTATGGGTGGCACACTCGACAGTGCCCGCTTCAAATATCAATTGAGCCAGCATTTAGGTTGTAGCGCTGCTGATCTTAACGCAGTAGTGGTCGGCGGGCATGGCGATACTACCATGATACCATTGATAAGACTGGCTACCTGGAATTCTGTTCCGGTCACCAAATTTCTAAGTGCTGATCAACAAAAGCAGATCGTTGCCGATACGATGGTTGGTGGCGCTACATTGACCAAGCTGATCGGCACGTCCGCCTGGTACGCACCCGGCGCCGCCGGAGCAGCATTAGTTGAAGCGATTGTCAGAGATGAAAAGAAATTATTTACCTGCTGTGTTGCACTGGATGGTGAATATGGTCAGAAAGATATTTGCCTGGGCGTACCGGTCACTATTGGAAAAAACGGTTGGGAAAAAATACTCGATTTTGGACTGAATGAATCAGAACAGGCTGAGTTTAACAAAAGTGCGGATGCCGTCAGAAACATGAATGACGTGTTGAAGACTTTATAATAATTCATTGAGATATATCTAAAAAAGGTTGCCCGGGGGCAACCTTTTTTTAATCTACTCCGCTTAAGTAACTGGCCCCAGGCATCAATGATAGTAAACGCCCTTCCCGCAATCCTTCGAGAACTTTAATTCGTAAATTCATTAACCAAACAAGACAACCAAATGTGCTGCAGGAATACTTACACCCTGATCATTGCGCTCATTACCCTTTCAGTGTCCCCTTTTTACTCATTCTCACAGCCAGGTCTTAATTATAGGTCTGTTATTTCGTCGCTTTCCAACCCGGTTGATATAGTAAGTCCAAATGACGGCAGTAACCGCCTGTTTATCGTTCACAAAGAGGGTAAAGTCAAAGTCTATGATTCGTCCTTTGTGTATAAAGGTGATTTTCTTACCGTGACGCCCATTACCACTCAAAGTGAAAGGGGTTTGTTAAGTATGGCATTTCATCCTGATTATAAAAGCAATGGTCTTTTTTTTGTTTACTATACCAATGCACAGGGCAGTATCGAGATAGCAAGGTATAAAGTAAGCAGCAACCCGGACATAGCTGATCCGGCCAGCAAATCAATTATAATAACCATACCTCATCCCGGTGCAGCAAACCATAATGGCGGTAAGCTCAATTTTGGCGCGGATGGCTATTTATACTTTGGTACCGGCGACGGTGGTGGCGGAGGTGATCAGCTCAATAATGGACAAAACAGTAGTTTGTTGCTTGGGAAAATGATCCGCATCGATATCAATAATGCAACCGCCCCCTTAAACTATAGTATTCCGGCAGACAACCCCTATGTAAGCGATCCGGCGATAGCCGATGAAATATGGGCGATTGGATTGCGCAATCCATGGCGATGGAGTTTTGACAGGCGAACACAAGATATGTGGATCGCCGATGTAGGGCAAAATGTAAGAGAAGAGATCAATTTCCGAAAAGCCGGTGAAACCAGGGAAATAAATTATGGATGGCGCTGCTATGAAGGAAAGATAACTTATAACCCCGCAGGATGCCAGTCCATTGATAAGTATATAGCGCCGATATTTGATTACCCGCACAACAATACTACAGGTGGATTCTCGGTAACCGGGGGATTTGTTTACCGCGGTTCAGAATATCCGGCGCTGAACGGTTATTACATTTTCGCCGACTATGTTTCCGGTAATCAATGGATGATCTCCGATTCCAGCAATACCTGGGTGATCAAAAAACAAACGGGCACTTTTCCCCGCAACATTACATCCTTTGGAGAAAGAGAAGACGGAAGCTTGTTTGCCTGCTCACTGCCTGAAGGTACTGTTTACAAAATTGAAGCGGTAACCAACGTAGCATTCCAGTTACTGAATTTCGGCGCTACGGTAAGAAATAATATTGCTCAGCTATCCTGGTCCACTACAGAACAAAACCTGCTGCAATATGAAGTGGAGAGTAGCTCCGACAGTGTCAACTTCCGGCAAAAGGGAATAGTACCCGCTAAAAATCTGGCATCAGGAAATACGTACACTTTTGAAGAAAACATGCAGGGGATTCAGAAAATATTTTACCGCCTGCGCATAGAAAACAATGATGGCAAATGGGATTATTCAAAAACCATAACTGTCAACAATAATTCCGCCGGAAGAAACTTTATTTATCCTTCCGTCATCTCAAACATGACGATGAACTGCTTTATTCCTGAACCTCACGAATACCTGCAGGTATTCAGTATGAATGGAGCGCTGGTGCTGAAAAAAGATATCAGGGGAATAACCGGGAGAATAGATGTGCCCATATCAAACCTGTCAAAAGGAATTTACCTCGTACAAATTTCCAACGCTAATGGCGCTATAAAGCAAAGAATATTTGTCAACTGATTTCTGCGTGGAAGAAGTTGTAAATTTTCTATCGCCTGCTTTTGCGTTTAGAAGCCTTACCTCGTAATATAAAAGCACCGGCGAAACAATTTGCCTTCAAAATCAAAAGGCGTGGTCGCTTTTGTAATGTCCTTGACCGAACTGGCCCTGATATTGTCCTTGTCCAATACAAACCGGCGGAAATTAGTACTGAAATAAAGCACGCCACCTTCTTTCAGTGAACGAAGACAGTCGTTTATCAGTTCCACATGATCTCGTTGTATGTCAAGGAAATCTTCCATTCGTTTGCTGTTGCTGAAGGTAGGCGGATCCATGATGATCATATCAAAATGATCAGCAGGCAGCATTTTCAAATATTGCATGACGTCAGCATGAATGAATTTGTACTTTACCTGGTCGGTAAAACCATTTAACTGTAAGTTCTTTTCGGCCCAGCCCAGGTATGTTTTGGAGAGATCCACTGTGACTACTTCGCAGGCCCCGCCTGCCGCTGCGTACACCGAAAAAGAACCTGTGTACGCAAAAAGATTCAATACCCTATTATCTTTTGATTCCGTTCTTATTCGTTCCCTGGTTAACCTATGATCAAGAAACAAACCTGTATCAAGATAGTCGCTGAGATTGATAATAAATTTCAACCCGTTCTCTTCCACTACAAATTCATGCTGAACCTCATCAAATTTCTGGTACTGCCCCAGCCTTCCTTGCTTTCGCTGGCGAAGCTTTAGAAAAATATTTTCCTTGGCTACGGCCAGCACTTCACAAATGATCTCCAGGCTTTTTTCCATCCATTCGTCATGCTCTTCTTCAGTCATGTTATGCCGACGCTTGTATTCAGCCACATATAACTTTTCGGTGTAAAACTCAATACAAAAGGGAAACTCTGGCAGGTCATGATCATAAACCCTGTAACAGCTGATACTTTGCCGTTTGGCCTGTTTTCCAACATGCCTGAAAACCTTGGTCAACCTGTTCCGGAACATTTCCATTTTTTCCTCCACCACCTTATGATTTTTTACGAAATTCGTTATTCTGCCGCTAGTTGACAGACAAACTTTACTCATTCCATGTATGCGATCGTCGATATTGAAACCACAGGCGGCTTTGCCGCAGCTAACGGTATTACCGAATTATCGATACATGTTTTTGATGGAAACAACGTTGTAGAAATTTTTGAAACGCTGATCAACCCGCAGCAGCCCATTCCATACTACATTCAATCCATGACGGGTATTACCGATGAAATGGTAAAGGACGCCCCGTTGTTTGAAGAAGTGGCAGACAAAATTTATCAATTATTGCATGACAAAATTTTTGTGGCGCATAATGTAAATTTTGACTTTTCCTTTATCAAAAGTCAGCTTGCTGCAAGCAACTACTCATTGAACACTAAAAAACTTTGTACCGTACGGTTAAGCCGCAAGATATTCCCCGGCTTCCCTTCTTACAGCCTGTGTAACTTATGTTACTCGCTGGGCATAACGATCAGCGACCGCCACCGTGCCGGAGGTGATACGGCGGCAACAGTAAAAGTTTTTCAATTGCTTTTACAGAATGATAAGGAACAGGTCATTGAAAAAAGTTTGGTCAAAACTTCGAAGGAACAAATACTGCCACCCAATGTGCCGAAGACAGATTTTGAAAAACTTCCCTATACACCGGGTGTCTATTATTTTCACAATGAGAAAGGAAAGATCATTTATGTAGGTAAAGCAAAAAATATCCGCTACCGGGTAAACAGTCATTTCAGTAACAACTCACAAAGCAGGCAGAAACAAAACTTTCTTCGTTACACGTATAGTATCAGTTACCAGCCTTGTGCTACCGAGTTGATGGCACATATTCTTGAATCAACAGAGATAAAAAAGCTATGGCCCATCTTTAACTATTCACAAAAAAATGCGGAGAGTGTATATGGTATTTTTATGTACGAAGATCAAAACGGGTATCACCGGCTGGCGATTGAGAAAAATAAAAAAAACCTGAAACCAGTCCATACTTTTCACTACCTGACAGACGGGCACTCCATCCTACGAAGATTGATCAGAGACCATGACCTTTGTCCCAAACTTTGCTTTATTCAAACGTCCGCTTCCGTTTGTGAAGGTGTTCGTGAAAAATATTGTCATGGAGCATGTGAACAACAGGAAGAACCGGAATTATATAATATCCGTGTTCAGCAGGCTATTGGATCTCTTTGTACGCAGCCTTCCTTTGCCATTGTAGACAATGGATTAAATGCCGACGAACAATCCTGTATTTTAGTATGGGAAGGAAAATTTTATGGTATGGGGTATATTCCTGCAGATATCCAAATCTCCGAACCAGAAAATCTCATAGACTTACTGACTCCCTATAAAGAAAATCTTTTTATCCGAAACATAGTACACGGCTATGCAGCCAGGTTTCCCGGAAAAGTCAGGCTATTTTCTTCTACTATTGCTCTTCAATTAAGCCATTGAAAATTTTCGCTTGTCGGCATTTGAGCAAATGTTTCAAGCACTTCTTTTGGTGGGGTTACCAGCTTTCGCCTGGCAGTATCCAGCCACGCTCCATCGACACTTAGGATAGCTGAAACAGTATCGCCATTTTTCATCACTTTATGTTGAATGGTCCATCGGGAATAATCTCTTTTAGCTTTAAGTAACTGCAAGTTAATAGTCACTTTATCACCCAACCTGATTTCCCGTCGGAAAACACATTCTTCACGAAATAAAATAGGCCCTATTTGCAGGCGCTGCATTACCC
>JANOCH010000227.1:0-3620 GCA_031412015.1 Chitinophagaceae bacterium | reverse complement strand
CCATTTGGCGCCGGAAGAATAATTTGTTCTTTGCATAGTCTAAGAGATTAAAAGAGGAAAGGAGAAAAAGAGTCTGTCTGAAACTTCTTCAAAGTTATTAAGAGGGTGGCTCCCGGAGTCTAATTCTCTTTTACTCTTTATCTCTTTTGCCTCTTAGCCCTTTACTTCAATATTTTCAGGCCTGATCAATGATTCTCCCATCATCCGCAATAATATTTGAGCTACAGTCACCACATCTTTCTGGCAATAGGTCACTATCCTTTCAAGATTCTTTTCTTTCCAGTATACTTCCCATACCATGCTCCCGTCAATATCATCCTTGGGAGTGGCAATGCCAAGTGCCTGGGCCAATAAATTCAGCGATGTATAATTCTTAAAGTCTCCGAATTTCCAAAGCTCCATGGTATCGAGGTGATTGACTTCCCAGGGCTTTTTCCCGGATACATTCAATATGGAAGGAATAGGAATATTGTTGATGATCATTCGTCGGCACAGGTAAGGAAAATCAAACTCCTTTCCATTGTGTCCGCACAAATACCGTTGTTCATGCGCAGACCATTTTTTGATCATTTCAGCAAACTCATGCAACACCAGTTGTTCATTTTCGCCGGCGAACGATTTAAGCATAATTTTTTTCTGATCACCGCTACCCTGTACAAAGCCACAGCTGATGCAAATGATCTTGCCGAACTCGGCATAGATACCCGCCCGGGGATAAACCGACTCTACCGTTTCGGCCTCTTTGTTGCGAATGATATATCCGGCTTTGATATCCCAAAGTGATTGCCAGCTTTCGGGCATTTCCTGGTAGGACGAATATTGTGGAACTGTTTCAATATCCAGGAAGAGAATATTATTGACAGGATAAGGTTGCATACTCATAAATAGCAGGCTTATTATTACAATTTACCAAAACCTTTCAACTATTCAAGAGGTAATCAACGCAAATTTTACGGTAAATCCTCACCTCTTTATAGATATTTGTCGCCTTTGTTTCTCTTCAATTCTGCCACATAGTCTTTTATCTCCTGTTCCTTATCTCTTTTACAGATCAGCAAAACATCTTTTGTGTCAACTACAATATGATCCTCGAGACCCTGCAACATTACCAATTTGTTGTTGGGCACATGGACCATGCAGTTTTTTGCATCAACTATTACTACGTTGTTGCCAGAAACCGCATTCTGAAAATAGTCCTTTGCCGTGTTCTCCCAGGCGCTGTTCCAAGTGCCAAGGTCGCTCCAGGAAAAAGTAGCGGGAATCACATAGACATTATCCGCTTTCTCCATAATGCCAAAATCAATAGATATATTGGTGCATTGCGGGTAAATGTTTTCCACCGCATTTTTCTCTTCGGCCGTGTTGAATTTCTCTTTCTCAGCGGCGAAGACCTCGTAGATCTCCGGGAGGTATTTTTCGAACGCGGCGATAATGTTTTTAA
The DNA here is from genome assembly GCA_031412015.1 of Chitinophagaceae bacterium. Taxonomy (GTDB): domain Bacteria; phylum Bacteroidota; class Bacteroidia; order Chitinophagales; family Chitinophagaceae; genus Terrimonas_B. The sequence continues at coordinate 2,179 of JANOCH010000227.1, read as the reverse complement.
CCTTCCAGGTAAAGATGCCTGCATTCCATAAAAAGTCTCCGCTGGCAACAAATGTCTCCGCCAGTTCCAGGTTAGGTTTTTCAGTAAATGTTTTTACTTCATGTACTCCCGGAGCCACTTCTGGTGCTTCATGCTGAATATAACCATAGCCGGTGTTCGGGGAGGTTGGCTTAATGCCAATAGTAACCAATGCATTGATACTGTCAACAAAATCAAAGGCCTTCCTGGCTGTCTGTAAAAAAGCTTCCGTGTCAATGATATGATTATCCGATGGAGCCGCTATCATTAGCGCCTCAGGATCCTTCTGCATAAGTTTAAATGCTATGTAGGCAATGCAGGTGGCGGTGTTTTTGCGGGACGGCTCAGCCAAAATATTTTCTTCAGGCAACAGGCGAAGTTGTTGCTTTACCGAATCCACATATTCGCGGGTTGTAATGATAAATATGTTTTCCGCTGGAACTAATTGGCTATATCGTTCAAATGTTTCCTGGATCAGCGTCTTGCCAGTACCCAATATATCCAGGAATTGCTTGGGGTGAGCCGCACGGCTCATGGGCCAAAACCGGCTACCGATCCCACCGGCCATGATAGCGACGTAGTGATGTTTGTTCATTGTATCAAGTTGGTGAATTGGAGCACCAAAACTTTTTGTATTAGCAAAGCAATTAAATAAATCCTTCCTTTAATAAATCATGTAAATGTATAACACCGAGGTACAATCCGTTATCGGTCACCACCAGTTGGGTTATTTCGTGCTTTCGTAAAATATTCAGGGCTTCAGCAGCCAGTTCATCGGAGCCAATAGTTTTAGGTTTCACCGTCATAATATCCGCCGCTTTTACCTTATCTATTTGAATGTTGTCTTTCAGCATTCGCCGAAGGTCTCCATCCGTTATGATACCCAATAAATGATCCTGCTCATCTACCACCGCTGTAACACCCAGCCTTTTCTGCGTCATTTCCACGATCACCTGTTTAAGTGAATGAGAAGGAAGAACCTTTGGCTTTTCATTTGAAGCCGACAGTTCACCAACCCTGAGGTACAATTTTTTACCCAGCATACCCCCGGGATGAAATTTGGCGAAGTCCTCGCTTTGAAATCCTTTCATTTCCATCAGGCAAACCGCCAATGCATCACCCATGACCAGTTGGGCGGTGGTACTGGTGGTGGGAGCGAGGTTATTGGGACAGGCTTCCTGTTCAACAGTAGTATTTAATATAAAGGTTGATTGTTTCGCCAGGAAGGAATCCATATTACCCACCATGCCGATAATAATATTGTTGAAGTTTTTTATCAATGGAACAAGCACCTTTATCTCGGGGCTCTCTCCGCTTTTACTGATTATGATCACTATATCGTCCTGCTGAACTATACCAAGATCGCCATGGATGGCATCAGCGGCATGCATGAAAATAGAGGGTGTGCCCGTGGAGTTTAATGTAGCTACAATTTTTTGAGCTATCACGGCGCTCTTGCCAATCCCACTGATGACAACACGGCCCGCACATTCAGCAATAGCAGCAACAGCTTTTTCAAAATCGTCATTAATAAAAGCAGCCAGCCCTGAAATGGATATAGCTTCGAGGTTTATGGTCCTCAGGGCCACCTGTTTGATAGTATCTGGCATAATTGAAGCGGCAAAATTAGAGTTTTTGTTATGAACATACGTTTGTGTAAGCACTGTATCCGGAACTTTAACGCTTCTGATAAGATTGTAAGGACTATATTCAGTAAATTCGCTACCCTTTTATAGAAGTAACAAGGTCTTAAGAAAGAATTCTGCGGCATAATTCATAGCTTTCAAAACCAACAGGTTTGCAGAATTTTTTCAATAAACCCCGATCGGTTGCCAGTATAGAGTAAACACTTATTTAGCCCGGTAACATTATCATTATGTGCAAAAAATGAGTGGGCACATTGGTCATGATCGGTCAAAATTGAGTAACTTAATAAAATCTGCATTAGTATAAGTGCGATGGCCCGGGGATGGACTTCGGGATAAAATCTGAGACATGGTAACACCAACAGCAAAAAAAGCCGCTCCAAAGAAACCGGCAAAGGTTAAGGAAGCCAATCCTGCGAAAAAAAAAACCGAACCTTTTCCGTTCGATCTGCATGAAGCCCTGCAGGAGCATTTTGGTTTTTCAACATTTAAAGGAACACAGGAGAAAGTAATTG
>JANOCH010000226.1:0-6076 GCA_031412015.1 Chitinophagaceae bacterium | reverse complement strand
AAATCAGGGCCAGGTCTTACACTTACTGGTAATATAATGGATGACGAAACCAAGGTTAACCTTTACCAGTTCTCTGTAAGTCCATCCTTTGATTTTATTCAAAACTCCAACTGGATCGCCGGCCTGTCTTATGTGCGTTATTTTACCAAAGATTCATTGCCTTTTTATACCTCGCCGCTGCAAAACGAATTCAATGCTTATTTTATCTGGAGAAAATCCTGGTTGCAACCGGGCCTGACCCTTAGTTATGGGCATGGCAGCCGGTCCGATTTTAAAGAAAGGGAACGATATATTCAATTTTTGAGACGAAGGAGACGTGGATCCATTATTAATACTACCAGTACTAATGAAACCGTAGCTGATTTTTCCGCAACTGCTACGGTACGCCATAGTTTTTACTGGACGAATGTGTTGGGTAAAAAGGATTACATCAAATTGACTCCACAAATAGCTTTTGCTGCCGGTACCCAAAAATTTGGATTTAACCGGACAAGCAGCACCTATTCTGTTAATCTTCGCAATGCTACCAATCTTTTATATAATACCGGTGATGTGAATGTAGACAATGAACTAAAGTTTCAACCGCTTTCACTGGCGCTGTACCTGCGTCCGGAGTATGTCTTCGGTAAATTTTTTATCCAACCACAATTTATTTTGGATTATTATTTTCCTGCCGAAGATCTGAATACCGTGTTCTCCCTGAACGCCGGTATTGTTTTTTGATCTGTGAATTTAAATTACCCATCTTTTCTATTAGCAATAATTTATTTCCTGTTCGTAGGGGTAAGTACAAAATGAGTTGTCTGATTGATGTTAGTGTTAGGTCAGCTCAATTTTTTGTTAAGGATACACCTTGATAGTTAGTCAACATAAACGTTTTATATTCTTTAACTATTAGCGTGTAAACTATTAATAGCAAGCAGGGGTCTATCACTTTCCAGGCTATCAGCATTGTTTTTAGATAACCTTCACATTGACGCTGCAATATTTATTTTGAAAGATTGTTTATGCATCAGGAGAAATTATTTAACAACACCGTGCGAACCGATGGCATTATCCTTGTAAATTTTTTAAAACAAAAAAACAAAGTATATGAAAGCTAAATTCTTGCTCCCGCTATTCGCAGCCCTGTTTGTTTCATCAGCGTTAATGGCGCAGTTTCACATCGGAATCAAAGGCGGTACCAATATCACTAAAGTAGACGGAGCCTCCTTTAAAGATAAATTCACCTATGGTTATCATATTGGTGGTTTCGCGGAGATAGGTCTCGGAGGTAAATTCGCAATACAACCGGAAGTATTATTCAACCAGTATTCAACAACGGTGGATAGCAATTACAATCATGTTTACGAGGATATATTCAGTGCCGGACAACGTGATGTTAAACTGAATTATTTATCGGTTCCCATTTTACTGAATTATAAATTGATCGGTAGTTTTCTAACGCTGCAGGCCGGTCCTCAATTCAGTATATTGATGAAGCAGGATAAGAATTTATTACAGAATGGAGCCGATGCATTCAAGAAAGGCGACTTTTCAATGCTCGGTGGAGTGCAGTTAAAGTTGAGCGCTATTCGTGTCACCGGCCGCTATGCTATCGGGCTTAGTGACATAAATGATATCGACAATAAGGATCGGTGGAAAAGCCAGGGATTCCAGGTGTCATTAGGATTGGCGCTTTAAAAAATGGGGTTTTATTAATATGGCCCTCCTGTCAAAAGACGGGAGGGCTTTTTTGTACTGCTTTGGCAGTTTTTTTCCGGCGGCACGAAACTTGACAACTAGAGTATCCTGGTGTACATTTAACCCCGCCCAGGCGGAAATGACATATTGTCTAAAGAAGAATTGAATATGACTTTTGATAAATTTTTGTTGCGACCGGAAGATGAGATGGATTTTATGCCCATTATACCCTTGAATGAGACCGACCAGGATGATACCAATGGTATTGAGATTCCCGCAGAGATCGCCCTATTGCCTTTACGAAATACTGTACTTTTTCCAGGTGTGGTGCTGCCCATAACGGTAGGACGTGATAAAAGCATCAAAGCCGTAAACGATTCCTATAAAGGTGACAAATTGATAGGCGTGGTGGCCCAAAAAGACAGCTCTGTTGAGGACCCCGCCATAAAAGACCTGGAAAATGTCGGCACCGTTGCCAAAATAGTGAAGCAGATCAAGATGCCTGATGGCGGCACTACCATCATCATACAGGGCAAGAGCCGTTTTGCTATTGAGTCAATTATTGGTGAGGACCCTTATTTCAAAGCCAAGATCCGTAAACTGGAAGAAGATGAGGTGCCAAAAGATGGCGACTTTGAAGCCTATGTAGCCAATATTAAGGACCTGGCGACCGAGATCATCCAGCTTTCCCCAAATCTTCCCACCGAAGCTTCTATTATTTTGCGCAATATCGAGAACCCTTCCTTTCTCATACATTTTGTTTCCAGCAACCTCAATACGGATATCCGGGAAAAGCAGAAGCTGCTTCAACTGGATAATATCCGCGAAAGAGCGGATCTGTTGATGCAGTTGCTGCAAAAGGAATTGCAGTTTGCCGAATTAAAAAATAAGGTAACCACAAAAACAAGAACCGAATTAGATAAACAACAACGGGAATACTTTCTACAACAACAGCTGAAAAGTATTAAAGACGAGTTGGGTGGAGATACGAATGCGCAGGAAGTAAAAGAAATGCAGAAAAAAGCGGAAGCCATGAAATGGCCGGCCGCTGCAAAAGAAATGTTCCGGAAAGGTGCGGAGAAACTGGAAAGAATGCATCCGAGTACTCCGGATTATTCGGTAGTATATAATCACCTTGACTTGATGCTGGAGTTGCCCTGGGAAACTTATACCGAAGATCATTATGACCTGAAGAAAGGGAAGAAGACATTGGATGATGATCACTATGGCATGCAGAAAATAAAAGAAAGGATATTGGAATACCTGGCCGTATTGAAATTGAAGGGAGATATGAAGAGCCCGATCCTTTGTTTTGTTGGTCCTCCGGGTATTGGTAAAACATCGCTGGGTAAAAGCATCGCCAATGCGATCGGCAGAAAATATGTAAGATTGAGTTTAGGCGGATTGCACGATGAGAGTGAAATCAGAGGCCATCGTAAAACGTATATCGGCGCTATGCCGGGAAGAATATTGCAATCATTGCGCAAAGTAAAGTCATCCAATCCCGTGATCATACTGGATGAAATAGATAAAGTGGGTAATGATCATCGCGGCGATCCCAGTAGCGCTTTACTGGAAGTATTAGATCCCGAGCAGAACAATACATTTTATGATAACTATCTTGAAATGGAGTACGACCTGAGTAAGGTACTGTTTATTGCAACGGCCAATAATCTTCAGAATATTCAACCTGCTTTACGGGATAGATTAGAAATTATCGACCTCAGCGGTTATGCGGTCGAAGAAAAACTGGAGATTGCCAAACGACATTTGCTACCCAAGCAAAAAGAACTGCATGGTTTAAAGAGCAGCAATTTCAAGATCAGTGATAAGGTATTGGAAAAACTGATACAGGATCATACCAGGGAAAGCGGTGTTCGTGAATTGGATAGACAACTGGCTTCCATCATGCGCTACCAGGCGAAGGAATTGGCCATGAAAGGAAAATTGAAGGCAACGGTAACTGCCGACGACCTGGAAAAGATAATCGGCAAGCCGAGGTACAGTAATGAACTATACAAGATCGCTAATATGGCGGGTGTGGCTGTTGGCCTTGCCTGGACTTATGTCGGTGGCGAAATACTTTTTATAGAAACCAGTATCAGTGATGGAAAAGGTGAGTTGAAACTAACCGGCAACCTGGGTAATGTAATGAAAGAAAGTGCGAGCACAGCGCTTACCTACTTACAATCGAATACCAGCAAATATGGTATTGATAAGAAAATATTTGAAAAAAAGAATATTCACATACATATACCCGAAGGCGCAGTACCAAAAGATGGTCCGAGTGCCGGTGTCACCATGATGACAGCGATTGCGTCTGCATTGACTGGCAGAAGAGTTAAGCCTTTTTTGGCGATGACAGGAGAGATCACTTTGAGGGGACAGGTATTGCCGGTAGGTGGCATTAAAGAGAAAGTATTGGCTGCAAAAAGGGCTGGCCTGAAAGAGATCATTCTTTGCTGGCAGAATGAAAAGGATGTGCAGGAGATCGAATCCAATTTTATTAAAGGGATCAAGTTTCACTATGTAAAGACGATGAACCAGGTGCTTGAACTGGCGTTGGTGTAGAACATTATTATCTTCCTATAATTCAAGTTGAATAGTCATTAAGGGCATTGAACATTTGATAAAGTAATGTTCAATGCCCTCCCGATAACTATCGGGATGAATGTTTAGTATGCGGTGAATTTTACAAGGTACTATCTTCGCAGTGCTTTGCAAATACGAATGACTATACTGTTTTTGATCGCTACCGTCCAAATGAAGGCGCAAACTATTGGCGGTAATACTGTTTTCAACTTTTTAAAGCTTCCCGCAACGCCGCAATTAACAGCATTAGGCGGTGTAAATACTTCACAGGTTTCAAATGATTTAGGGTTGGCATTTAATAATCCGGCCTTGCTTCGGCCGGAGATGCATACACAAATGAATGCCGTTTTCAATTCCCTGTATGACGGCATCAGTGCCTATAACTTATCAATGGGTTATCATCACAAAAAGATAAATACAAATTTTTTGTGGGGACTTAACTATATTAATTATGGAAGCATTCAGCAAACAGATGCTTCAGGTAACCTGTTGGGCCAGTTTAAGCCAACCGATTGGGTCATGCAATTATCGGCTTCCCGCCGTTACCTGGAAAAATGGAATTACGGCGCTACGGTGAAATTCATCAATTCCAATTATGGGCAGTACCGTTCAAATGGTATCGCGATGGACGTGGGACTTTTATATCATGATACTACAAAGCTTTTTTCGGCATCTTTCGTAGCAAAGAACATGGGGACACAATTGAAAAAATATGATGGCACCGACCCGGATGACCTTCCTTTTGATATGGAGATAGGCGTTACCAAAAGGTTGGAAAATTCGCCGTTCAGTTTTTCCTTCACTGTGCATCATTTGCATCGTTTTGATATACGATACAATGATGCCGGTTTTAATGCCGATAATGATTTCAGCAATGACAGCACTAAAAAATTCACGTTTGATAAACTTTTCCGTCATTTTGTATTGGCCACCACGATCTATCTGGGTGATAAAGTGGAAGTGGCGGCAGGGTACAATTATTTGCGAAGAAAAGAATTGAATATAGAGAACGCTGGTAATGGACTTACCGGTTTTTCAATGGGTGTCGCACTACTCCTTAACAAATTACAGGTTCGGTATGCCAGGTCTCATTACCAGAATAATACGGCGTATAACCAGTTTGGTTTGAATATCACGCTGAATCAGTATTTTGGTTTAGGGAAATTTGGAGAACGAATCGGTTGGTAAAATAAGTCCAGGAGCCTTGTTTTATCAACGGTAACGAAAAGCTATGAGAAATCTTTACCAGTACATTTTTACTTTTCTTTCCAATAAAAGAACTTCCTTCTTTATTATCCCGCTATGCATCATCGCGAAGTCGGTACTGATCTTTTTTTATTCTTATGTAGGGAAAGATAAAATCTACAGTCTTTCGGCCAGTTATAACCTTTTGCATGGCAAAGGCTGGACCAACAGTTCTTATTATCTCGATGATCTGAATAAGGAAGTTTTAACTCCATTTTGTTACTGGCCACCCGGCTATGGATTGCTGATGGCCCCTTTTCAAAAGTTATTCGGGCAAAATATATTCCTGGCCACTACTATTTTCGAATGGCTTTGTTTTGTCGTCTTTATACTTTTATGCCGGGCGATTTTAAAAACTCAACAGTTATCGGTTGGCTGGTTAAATGTTTCCACCATCCTGGTAAGCTTTGTTTCCCATGAATTCATTGAAACATCTTTAGGTACAGACCTGCCTGCGCTTTGTTTTGTACTTGGCTTTTTTTATTGCAGTATCCGGATATGGGACAGCAAGCAGTATCAGAAGATCGTGAAGCATGGAATTATCGCGGGGGGTTGT
>JANOCH010000225.1:0-2100 GCA_031412015.1 Chitinophagaceae bacterium | reverse complement strand
TGCAGGTTATCGATTGCATCCGAATGCCGAGAGACATTTGAAACCAGCGAAAGAAATGGGGAGGCTTTTCAGGCAATATCCTGATGCCATCCGTCGTACACAGGAAATAGCGGAAGCCTGTCAATTCTCCTTGAATGAATTAAAATACGAGTACCCCGAAGAGATCACGCAGGAAGGTCGTACGCCGCAGGAAGAACTTAGTTTCCTGGCCTGGCAGGGCGCCCATCATCGTTATGGAAAAAATGTTCCGGACAAAACGATAGCAGCTATTCATCATGAACTTGCATTTATTGAACAAATGAACTATGCCGCTTATTTTTTGACAGTATATGATATTGTTCGCTACGCAAGGGAACAAGCTATTCTTTGCCAGGGTCGTGGTTCAGCGGCTAATTCTACGGTTTGCTATTGTTTAGGAATTACTTCTGTTGATCCAACTAAGTTTGATCTTCTTTTTGAACGGTTTATTTCCTCCGCCCGCAATGAACCACCTGATATTGATGTCGACTTCGAACATGAAAGGAGGGAAGAAGTGATACAATATATCTACGATAAATATGGACGTGACCGGGCTGCTATTGTCGCTACCGTTACACAACAACACCAGAAAGGAGCTTTGAGGGATGTAGCCAAAGCCATGGGATTATCTGTTGATACTATTAATCGTATATCAGGATCTATCTGGGAATTCACCGACGAATGGTTTGAGGGAAAAAGAATTGCCGAACAAGGATTGAACCCGGATGATAAACATCTCCGGAAAGTTTTAGAACTGACAAGAGAATTTATGGGATTCCCAAGACAATTGGGTCAGCATACGGGTGGTTTTGTAATTACCCGTGGTAAGTTATCCGATCTCTGTCCGATCCTCAATGCAAGAATGGAAGACAGGACCTGTATTGAATGGAACAAAGATGATATCGACGCACTGGGATTTATGAAAATAGATGTATTGGCATTGGGTATGCTCACTTGTATAAGAAAAGCATTTGATTTTGCCCGGCAACATTATGCACTTGACCTGACGCTGGCCAATATTCCTCAGGATGATCCTGTTGTTTATGAAATGATCTGTCATGCGGATACCATCGGTGTTTTTCAAATTGAAAGCCGTGCGCAACAATCGATGTTGCCACGCCTGAAACCAATATGCTTTTATGATCTCGTGATCGAAGTGGCTATCGTTCGACCGGGACCCATACAAGGAGACATGGTCCATCCCTATTTACGCCGGCGCAATGGTGAAGAAAGGGTTGAATATCCATCAAAAGAACTGGAAGAGATATTGAAAAGAACATTGGGCGTTCCGCTTTTCCAGGAACAAGCGATGAAGATCGCTATCGTAGCGGCGGGTTTTAGCCCGGCGGAAGCTGATGAATTACGCAGAAGCATGGCAACCTTTAAGGCGAATGGAATGGTTACGAAGTTTGAAGAAAAATTAATTAAAGGGATGACAAAAAATGGGTATACCCTTGAATATGCACATCGTGTTTTCAAACAACTGGAAGGATTTGGAAGCTATGGTTTCCCGGAAAGTCATGCCGCCAGTTTTGCATTATTAGTATATGTGTCAAGTTGGATCAAATGTTATTACCCTGATGTTTTTGCCGCGGCCATTTTAAATAGTATGCCGATGGGTTTTTATCAACCCGCACAACTTGTTATCGATGCCAAAAAACATGGAGTGGTGGTAAAGCCTGTTGATATTAATTATTCCGATTGGGATAATAAGCTGGAAGAAAAAGCAGGAAAGTATTATGCTCTCCGCTTGGGCTTCCGGCAGGTAAAAGGTTTGCGGGAAGATGATATAAAAGTATTGATAGCCGCAAGAGCAAAAATGTATGGGAGTATTAATGAATTAAGGGATACCGGTCTTTCAGAAGCTGCATTGGAAAGGTTGGCCGATGCGGATGCATTCAGATCGATCGGTCTTGATCGACGCCAGGCATTGTGGGAAGTTTGCACCAAAGATCGGCCTGTAGTACTTTTTGAAGGACAAGCTTCAGCTGATGCAAAAGGTGAAAATGTATCATTACCCCTTATGAAAAAATCTGAACATGTAGTGCATGATTATGCAACCACCTCTCTTTCTTTAAAGGC
>JANOCH010000224.1:0-7061 GCA_031412015.1 Chitinophagaceae bacterium | reverse complement strand
CGTCGGTATAAGGTCCATAGGGATGATCAAATGGTTTCTTTGAAATATCCGGCCAGTCTTTGCTCAAGTCTTTTTGAGGCCGGGGTTGACTGTTGACAAATGCCGCCACATCCCAGGCTTCTTCCGTGCTTAATTTCGGACTATCATGCGTTGATTGGTTGAACGGCATATTGCTCTTAATGTACCCTGCAAAATTACTAAGACGGAATAGCCCTGCGCCGTTATTGTAACTATGTTCTCCCCAAAGCGGTGGATATTCATAACTAACCTGGTTCAAACTTAAGAGTCCTTCTCCATTTTTACCATGGCAACTCTGACATTGTACAGTATAAACGTCCTTTCCTTTAATCGGGTCGGCAGCCCTTTCCATAAAAGGTATTTTTTCAATACCACTTCCAATGGGTTTCTCCCCCTTTTTTACATCCTGGCCAACCCATTTGATATAAGCATAGATCGCCTGGTATTCTTTGCTCGAGCTGTCAGGAGCTGTGCCGTTTAAGCTTCTTTCAAAACAATCACTTACTCTTTTGTAGATGGTTTCAGTGAATCCGCTGCGTTCCCTGAATTTTGGATAAGAAGAAAATACCGTGCTATAATTATTGCCCCAATTTTTTCTGCCGGCATTCAGGTGACAATTCTGGCAATTCATTCCGTTGGTAATGGCTGCTACTGACCCATGCGGGCCAAAGTATCTTGATGTATTGGCAACGATATCTTCACCATAGATTACCATTTCTCGTTCTTCGCCCTCAAGTAAGTTGTCAACAAACAAACTGGGGGGAACCCAGGCATTGTCTTTTAGCGGTTGACTAAATACTTCGTTATTGGAAGGTTTAATTACCTTGATAGTCTCTGTCAGCGCTACAACCACTATGGCAATTATTATTATTACCAGTTGCCAATTCGATTTAATGATCTTCCACATGGTCTTTTATTTTAGTGCTTATCTGAATTCATAGGTTGTTCCCTGTAATTGTGTAAGCAGTGTATGTGGCTGGTCAGTTGCGGTGGCACGCAATTCCAATTTTGGAGAAACGGGTGAATGAGTGGCCAGGTACTCTTCTATTACCTTATGCATTAGCACACCTGAGCGCTTTGGATTTTTTACTTTTTCTATTCTGCAAAGTGTATCATCGGGGTCGCCTTCTCTTTCACAAGCTACGATGCTATATTCTTTGTTCATGTCAAGTGGTTCGCCTTTTACTTTTATCCAGTTCACTCTTTTCCCCAATTCATTACCTATCGTAAAATTTACTTCCATGCCGGCAAACCGTACAAACCAGCCGCCAAATCGTTTGGAAGGATCTATGGCAAAAGCATTTTGCAATTCTTGCTCCTGCCAGTCCCACAATTGCTTACCAGTGATGATCCCGAGTTTTGCTTCACTGTCAACTGGCAGCATGTTCCACAAAAATTCTTTGGTGATTTCTACTTTGCCTTTTTTCGGATCAACAGCTAAGGGCTGGCAAAAGCGGAAACCATTACTTAAAGCAATATCTGTTTTGAACTTCCAGTGAATGGCATCGGTGAGGAGATTATCCATGGGTGTCTCCATTACGAAATACCGGACCAATGGGGTTGTGGTGGCGCCAATCACTTTTGATAGTTCCTGTTTAAAAGGAGCTGATGCTATTTCAACTTGTGCTTGCAGCTTCTTATCTGCCGGGTATTTGACCGGATCAACATCGAGTAGTTGATAAGTATACGTTTTGATCTTTCCATTTTCTACTTCTATATCCAATTTGCCAAGGAATGAACCAAAAGCCCCGCATTCAACTACTTTGCAGTATTTTCCTTCGATTGGTACCCTTACCCGTTCATGAGTATCGGCTCCCAGTATAAAATCGGCGCCTTGCACTGCAGGGTTATTCGCCAATCCAACCTGTTGAGCAAGCCCCATATGGGTTACCATGAAAATGATACCACATCCTTCAACTTCTTTTAACAGCTTTATATATTTGGCCACATTAAAATCCGCATGTTCGAAGCGGATGCCTTCGCTGTATGCCGGTGATTGACGTTTGGGGATCAGGTGATCGGTATAGCCAATAAAACCCACTTTGGTTCCCGCGATATATTTTACCCAGTAAGGCGGATAGATCAGTTCACCATTATCAGCATCATTTGTCTTGTGCCACATGTTAGCACAAATTTTTGCCGCATTGGCATGCCCCATATCGTAGAGCATTTTCTTTTTCTTATAAACCACTTCCCAATTGCCGGGCAGTATCAGGTCATAATTAAAATCATTCAGTAAGGGGATCAATGCTTCACCTTCCGTTAATGATGCCACAGCGCTGCCGTGGAAATAATCTCCGCCATCAATTAATAATGTGTGGGCAGGGTTTTGCTTCCGAAAATGATTGATCATCGTTTTCAATACCGCCAATCCACCTCTCTTTCTATAGACGGGTTTTCCATTTTCCCAGAAAAATTCATCATGCGTATGAAGTTGTGCATGTATATCCGAAGTATATAAAATCGTAAACCTGTTTGAAGGAGTTCGAGAGGGCACTTCCGTTTCGGAAGTGCCGGCAGGAATAACCGCTGCAGCCCCGGCCAACGATGTCCCGATACCTGCCAAAGTTGTTTTCTTCAGAAAATCACGACGGGAGTTCTTGTTTTCATTTGTTGGAAAAAAAGTCATGGGGCAATCAATTTAAGATAATTACAAAGGAAGCATTAAAAATGGGTCATATTTTTACCCTGAAACGTGACAAAGGTCACAATGATCAGCCAACTATTTATTAAAACTGGTAGTTAATGACCATGTTCCATAGGCTCATATCCACCTTGTTGATCACATACCTGTCATTCTCGTATGAATTACCGGTCTTGTTTTTATATACAAACAACAATTGTGTTTCTAGTCCATTTACAATACCCGCAAATTTGTAACGGGCATCAACGTTGAATTGATTATATGAGGGGAGCCCATATTTATTAAGTGCAAAATTAGTGACATCCGGCAGGCTATAATGTCCAAGAGCTGCGGAGGTGGTTAACCTTAAGGCCGGTATTTTATAATTGACCTTTCCCATAACTGCATGAACGTCACCCAAGCCTTCGTTTCGTTCACGTGGCAAAAAAGTAAAAAAGGGGTCACGGCCCCATTCCCGCGGCATCAGGTATCTTCCATGTGCAGTAATACGTGTATAGTTTAATGTTGTTTCCCAGCGATCAATTTTCCAGCCAGCCTTTCCACTGAATGCCCATGCCTTACCCGCTTTTTTAAAATAAGTTTTTGTTGCATTTTCATTACCTCCGTCATTAATTGCGTCCTGTCTTATGAACTGTACAGCCGCTATTAAGCCCGACTTTTCGGTCAGTGGGTATTGGAAATCGGCTTGCAATAATGCGCTGTTGAAGATATTATCTGCATACAGGTTCCATAACTGGAGCTTAAGATTTTTTGTAAGTTCATGTGTAATGCCGGTCATCAGGATGCCGTTACTTTCCAGATGATCGCGATAGCCTGATTTGCTGCCATCAGGGTTTACGCCGACAGGATAAATGCCTACCGATGCTGCTGCCTTATACCATTTGACTGTGCTGCGGGGAGAAATGCCATAGAAATAACCCAGTTCCAGCCTTGTTTTTTTTATATCATTGATCTCAGCCCACAAGCCTTCCACCTCCGTTGGTCGCATTCTGCCGTCCTGCAGGTTGATAAAAGGAGTATTCAAAAGCTGTTTACCGAATGTAATATTTGATTTTTTAAAATGATATTTTAAATACAATTCTTCCAGCCTGTCTATATCTTTCTTATTGTTTGGATCTTCGATATCAAATAAGCCGATCTCATAGCGATTCAACTGGTTGGTTTTAGCATCAGGTTTTGCCAGGTTGGAAGAACCAATATTGAAGGCAAAAAAACCACTTATTCCCAGTTGGAATTTTTTAAACGGCGCCGTTTCGTATTTAATACCACCTCCTGCTGCATTCGCATAGTAGTCTGTCAATCCGCTGGCATTATCAGTTGCCATAAAAAAGTAACGAAAGTGGCCATGCACCTTTCCTTTCTTAAAAGCATGTAACAGCGAGAGGGTGTCTTCCTGTTCTTTTTCACCATTTTTCCAGAGCCCGGGTTTTTCATTCAGCTCCTGGTGCTGGGCATTACCAGCAACGTAGAGCAGCGGCAATAGAAAAGTAATAAGAATCTTTTTCATTCTTTTACGTTGAATATTTCTGTGATAAAAAAGGCAGGAAATTCGTTAGTGCCGGTACCCGGGATCAGAATCCACTTTTGATATAACTCCAGCCCTGTTCCTGTTTGAGTATGATTTCTACAACAGCACTTTTTACAAATCCGGCTTCGGGTATTATACTTTCTTTAGCGATCTTTTTTTCTGCCAATGTGTTTTCACAACCGACAAACACTACTCCTTTTGATTTGAAATCAATGATCCTATCCGATTGAGTTGTTTTTTCCTTCATCAAAAAGCCGATGCCGGGGCCATGCACCACAACTTCAATAGCTATACTATCACCCCACGTGGCTTTCAGGTTTTTTATATTATTCATCAATCCTGTCCAGACCAGCGTATCACTGCTGCTGAGTTGTATGACCACTTTATGTGGTCTTTTTTCGGCAGCACCCTGCTGAGCGGAAGCAAAAAATGAAGATACCAGGATCGCAAAGGCGAAAACAAAAACTTTATTCATAATTCGATTTTTACATTTACTCATTTCATCTTACCAATGGCACAGCTTACGATAGACCGGGCTTTTTTGAGCAAGGAGTTATTTCCTTTTTCAGGATAGCCTATCGCTCCAAGTTTGTCATTAATACTATCCCGGTTAACATCTGCACCGGTTACTATAACACTCTCCTGATCTTTATCCACCACGACAGTATCTACGCCTGGCATTTGTAACAGTGTGTCTTTGATGGTTTTCATGCAACCGCCGCATTTGATATTCTCAACAAATATCGTTTCTGTTGTATTCATGCTATTTTATTTTTCAGGCTGGTCCATGCCCCGCCGTTATATACCTCTATACCCGCTGATTTCAATATTCCTTTTGCAATCCCGCTTCTTGAACCACTACGACATACAGTGATGACAGGTTTGCTCATTTTCTTTAGTTCTGCTACTTTACTACGGATATTGTCCAGCGGATAATTCTTTGAACCCCGCACATGACCGGCTTTATATTCGCCGGGACTGCGTACATCTATAATAATAGCGCCGTTGCTTACCAGTTCTCTGAAGTTAACCGTGGAGCCACCAAATAATTTTTTTAAAAAACCTATCATAATATGTTTAGTTTAAAAGGAACTGCATGTTTTCAAGGCTACCCCCATTGTACACATCTGTTATCCCGTTTTGTTTTAAAATATTTACCGCTATTCCGCTCCGGTTGCCGCTACGGCAATACAACACAACCTGTTTGTGGATCGACCTGAATTCAGCCAGCCGTGTTGTTACCTCTTCCAGCGGAATGTTTTGAGCGCCGGGTATATGTTGTGCTGCATATTCCAGGGGGCTGCGAACGTCCACTACAAGAGTAGTGGGGTTTTTTAATAAATCTTTTAATGGGCTCATAACTTAATTTTTTAAACCTGTTTTTTAAAAGGCCAGGGCATAAACCCCGGCCAACCATCAAACCAAAACCGACATTTATAAAAGCGTTGAAGGGCACACGTAATCACTTACTTTGAAATGACCGTTTTCTTTCAGCGCCTTAAAACCACCATCTATATCAATTAAATTATCATATCCCCTGGCTCTCAATATAGAGTTGAAGATCATAGAACGATAGCCGCCTGCACAGTGTACATAGTAGGTTTTGTTCTTGTCCACCTGCAACATACTGTCATTAATAAAATCTAACGGTGCGTTCTCCGCGTCAACAATGTGTTCACTCAGGTATTCGCTATTCTTGCGAACGTCCAGTATGTTCACCCGTTCTTTTTTTGCGATCTCAGCCAACTCAGCAGCCGAGATGGATTTGATCTCATCCACTTCTTTTCCGGCTTTTTTCCAGGCTTCAAAACCACCTTTCAGGTAACCTATGGTATAATCATATCCTACCCGTGCCAGCCTGGTTATTACTTCTTCCTCACGTCCTTCATCTGTTACTAGCAATATTTCCTGCTTAATATCAGGTATCATCGCACCAACCCATGGAGCAAAACTTCCATCGATGCCAATGTTGATAGAGTTTGGTACAAATCCTTTGGTAAAAGTTTGCGGATCTCTTGTATCCAATATCAATGCACTTGTTTCATTAGCCGCTGCTTCAAAGGCTTCCGGACTTAATGCATGCTGCCCACGTTCCAGTACTTTATCAATACTTTCATATCCTTTAATATTCATCATCACGTTCAGCGGAAAGTAAGCAGGCGGGGCTACCAGTCCCGTTGTCACTTCTTTGATAAATTCTTCTTTTGTCATATTTGTACGCAGAGCATAATTAGTTTCTTTCTGATGGCCCAACGTATCGGTTGTTTCTTTACTCATGTTCTTGCCACAGGCACTGCCGGCGCCATGAGCAGGATAAACGATTATATCGTTTGATAAGGGCATGATCTTATTACGAAGTGAATCAAATAGATAGCCGGCTAGCTTTTCCTCGGTAAGGTCAGATGCCACTTTCTGCGCCAGGTCGGGACGGCCTACATCTCCAATGAATAAAGTATCGCCCGAGAATAAGCCAACTTCTTTACCCTTCTCATCTTTCAACAGGTAGCAGGTGCTCTCCATGGTATGACCGGGTGTATGTAATACTTTTAAGGTAATATCACCCAATTTGAACTCTTCCCCATCTTTGGCTATATGTGCATCAAATTCAGGTTTGGCGTTCGGGCCATATACTATCGGCGCTCCGGTTTTTTTACTCAGGTCTAAATGCCCGCTAACAAAATCAGCGTGAAAATGCGTTTCAAAAACGTATTTGATCTTTGCATTGTTGCGTTCTGCTTTTTGAATGTAAGGCTCCACTTCACGCAAAGGGTCTATCACTATAGCTTCACCGTTGCTTTCAATGTAGTAGGCGCCTTGTGCCAGGCAACCCGTATAAATTTGTTCTACTTTCATATCTATTCTTTTTAAATT
>JANOCH010000223.1:0-2928 GCA_031412015.1 Chitinophagaceae bacterium | reverse complement strand
GACTCTTGTAATCCAATTATTCCTTACTGGTGTCGATAGCTATATAATCTTTCGTTCCAAGGCTATCTGCTTCCAGCGATTGGGACTTTGGGAATAAGCGATAGCCAGTGATTCCGCAATAAGGCGAATGTTTGGAAACTGTTTCTCCTGGTTTCAGGTACGGGAATAACACAAAACTTTTGCCATCCACTTCCTGCCCAAAAATATAGATATAACATTCCGTGGCGTTCTTTACTTCCATTTTGAATCTTGTTCCCACTTTAATATGACTTACGGTTTGAAACTCATTTCCACCCACAGAACGCAGTTGTATGTTTTGTTTATTAGCATTATTCACCAACCCGATCGTGCACTCCAAAGGGATATTGGCCACAGCACCACGTTTGGGCAGCGGATCTACGCCATACGCTTCGCGAACATAAGTCTTAAAATCGCCATACCTGACCCATCCGATTCCATCTTTACCCCATTCAGGTCCCCAGCTATTCATGATCTGGAAAGCACCGCCAAATTTTCTGTCATCATATCCTATCACACACATAGCATGGCCGCCCATGCCTGCCTGGGAAGCATCCATTCCCTGGGGCGTCCATAATTCCTTTCCCATCATCTCCTGCATGAAACTCTGGCCTACCATCATTCCGATTACAACCGGTGCGTCTTTGGCAAGATGTTCTTTCAAAGCACGAACATTGATCGAATTAACATTGTCGCCATTTGTCAGGCGGGTAAATCCATGAATTTTATACTGCCCCGCTTGTTGTCTCTGGGTACCGTCAGGTTGGCGGGTACAATCCTGGTCCGTATACGGAAACTGATCCAGTGGCAAAGCCCCTTGCCTTGACATTTGTTCCATAGCTCTTTGTATATAAGAACCCTGGCAATCATCCAATCCGATCTGGTTGTACATAAACGAAGGGCTGAATTTGATCTGATCGGGACTGACACCAGTTGAAGCGGCTTCCAAAACCGTCCTTGCGGCATAAGCGCTGCTCCAGGCCACACAACTTCCCTGTGATCCCTGGTTACCCCGTTGCGGAGCGAAACGCAATAAAGAGACAGCTTCCGGTAAAGGGTTTTTTGTGTTATCATCTTCCTGTCCTTCATAAACTGCGGCTTTGTCAAACTCAGCGGGATTAAAATTATAGCCGCTTTGCGAAAAAAAGCTTTGTGCTATCTGGGCTACATTACAATTACTCTTACCAAGGAAAAAATAAGCACCTACCGCCAATGCAACCAAAAGAAGAATACCCTTACCCTTGAATAAACCCATTAATAAAGGCAACAAAGAAAAAAGACCACCTCCACCACCTCCGCCCGGAAAATTTGGTCGGTTTCCACCTCCACCTTTATCATCGTTATAGTCATTCTGGTTCTGATCCTGCGGATCATCGGTCATGCGTATTGGCATATCAAATCATTTTAATGCTTAAATGTAGGAAGTTCAACTCATATATAACGACCTGTTCAAAATTGTTAAGTCTGCATTTTTTCAACAATTCCATACTATATTCAAAGAAGTTTCGTCATTTTTGATAAATAGCAAATTACCTATGGCAAAGTATACGGTGTGGCTGACGCTCTTTTTTCTCCTTGATAAACTTGTACTGGGACAGACCGTTTCAGGAAAACTACTATTCGAACAAGGAAAAACATTTAATATTCAGATGGAAATAAAGTCCTCGGTGGCGCAACAAGCCGGTGGGCAGGCTATTGATTTCACCGTGGATGGCCTGGCTTTACATAGTTATAAAGTAACGAATGCAACTGATGACAATACTACACTTCTCCATAAAGCGAATAAAATAGGATTTAAGTTTGATGGAATGGGACAAAAACGTTCATTTGATTCCGATAATGAAAATGATAGGAATGGTCCGTTTGGTGAGACGGTTAAAAGTTTAATGAGCAAAGATTTTAACATGATCATTGATCCCAATGGAAAGGCGCTGATGATACAACCTGAAAAATCCGAACCTGTCCAGGCGGATGATCGTTTAACGATCGTTTTTACTATGCTGAAAGATATCACCGATGTTGTTTATCCACCGAAAAAAGGTGAAGCCAGTTTTTTTAAGGTATTACCTGGGAATGAAACGAGCAAAGGAGAAAGCTGGGCTGAGTCAGGCCAGAATGAAAATGGAAAATTCAGCAACGTGTATACGCTTACTGAAATAACGGACTCAACCATCATTGTTGATTTTAAAGGGTCCGCCGTTACTACAACCAGGGCTACCATGATGGGTATGGAAACTTCTACCTCCATGAACAGCACGAGTACCGGCAAGATCATTCTTGATAAAACAACGGGGATCATCAAAGAAAAAACGATAACTACAGAGGCGAATGGTAACACCGAGGCCATGGGAGGCACGATGCCTGTTACGTCAAAAACGACGATTATCATAAAGGTAAAACCGGAATAATAATGCAGGGTTCCTTGATACCGCTTGTCCTCATCATTTCTGTTCTCACCATTTATATTGTATGGAAGTTACTGTCGCCGGCTAAAAAGAAAAAACCCGAACAACGAAGATTCAGTATCCGCAAACACAGGAATAGAGAAATTGATGATGATGAAGCGTAGAGCACTATTGTCATTCTTAACTATCACCCCTCCATCCTAAAAAAAGAGGCTACACGCCGGACAAGGTGTAACCTCAGTTGGAAATACTCACTCAATAAAGATTTTGCAGTAAAGGCCTATACAATCACAGATACGTGATGGTTACAAAAACAGATTTACTGTTCCTATTTTTTTCATGAATTTTAAAGGGAAATAGCTGGTCAGTCTATGCTAACCTGGTTCTTCAGCAAATCATCCCACTTGTCCCTTCGACGAACCAAATAAGGTCTAGCATCTTTTATCATTACTTCTGCAGGTTTCAACCGTGAATTAAAATTGGAAGACATTTCAAAACCATAAGC
>JANOCH010000222.1:0-16529 GCA_031412015.1 Chitinophagaceae bacterium | reverse complement strand
ATTAAAATTTTTCAGGGTTGATTGTTCCAACCCGGATGCGACAAAGACATTCTTAGCATTCGTGGCTTTAATATTGCTGATGTAAAAATTTCTTGTCGCGGGAATTCCTTTTTCGACTAGCGTTACTCTTTGCAATAACGCCTTCCAGTGCGCAGGAACAGAGTCGTACACATAACCCTTAGGTAATTCCGAATAGCTGTAAGCAGGGTACCAGTTTAAATTGAACTGAAATACATTATTGATGGAATCAAGAACCGAATTGAGAAAATAAATATTTTCTATTACACCGCCTCCCGTAGTGGCTGATTTTAACCGCAAACCATTGTCCGTATGTTTGGCATACAGGTCAGTTGCCAATATATGACGGATGCTTCCACTTGCTTCACTGCCCAGGGTCACCAAACCGGCGCCCCTTCGGGCAATACATTTTCTTATTACAACATGCTCGGTTGGTATATTCACCCGTAAACCGTCCCAGTATCTCCCCGATTTCAAACAAAAATTATCATCATTGCAGTCAATATCGCAATTCTCTATCAACACCCAGCTTGATGAATCCACATCAATGCCGTCGGTACTGGGGCCGCTACCATCTTCATTGTTTTTGATAACGACAGCATCCACTGTTAAATGATGAGACTATAATAATTGCACTGTCCAAAATCCGGCGTTTTTAAATGTCAGACCATTGACCGTGATATCGGAAGATCGTTGCACCAATACTGTCCTTACCCTCTTGACATCATAATCTACGATCCATCGCAGCCCTTTGCTGTCATACTCTTTCGCATCGCCCAATACCTATCCCAGCAAAATTTTCCTCTCGCATTTACAATAGCCATTCCGGTTACCGCTTCATTTTTCGCATCGATAATATTTATAAATGCAGCAGGCCAGGTGGTTTCAATACCAGCTATCCTGGTACCTATTTCCGGGTAATCATTAAAGTTTTGTGAGCCAAGAATTAGAACATCCTTGTCAATCCTTACATGAATATTTGATTTTAAAAAAATAGAGCCTGTTACGTATGTACCCGGTTTAAAGATTACAATACCACCACCTTTTGCTGCATAGTCATCAATAGCCTTTTGAATAGAGGATGAATTAACGGTGACAGTATCGCTGACCGCTCCATAATCATTTACGCTATATACTTTTTGCGAGGAAGGGAATTTCTTCGCGCCAACTTTTGTGATCCAGTCTAATTTGGGCAGTTGCTGTGCAATTAGATCTGTCGCCAAAACCAAACCTAATATACAGCACACTATGATCTTCTTCATAACTGGTATCATTTAAAAGTTACTTATCGGTATCGTAAGAAAAAAATGCTGAAGTAAAAGGAGCGGAAAAAACCGGGGTTTAATGAAAATCGTGGCAGCTTAGAAAATCATTAGACATGCAAAATAGTTCATGAAGATCTCTTATCCGTCCTGAAGTGTCCTGAGACAGGTATACCCGTAGTCAAGTTAATTATATGACTTCTATTCCGTTCAAGGTAGATCTACTGATACCTTTTTAGCCATTTATATTCAAATAGACCGCAAATGCTTCAAACCAAAAAAACCGGGATATTTTCAATTTCCATTTATACTTACCGCTGTCACCCGAACAGAAAATGTGAAAAAAGAAATTTTAAATATGAGAAAGAAATTAATTGTCATTGTCGCGGGTTTCACAATGATACTGGCAAGCTGTTCAAAAGGCCAAAAGGAAATCGTTGAACCGCCACCCCCATCTCCACCGCCGCCGCCTGCCCCTACGACTGGTCTCACCAAGCAAAATGTGAGAAGGTATATGGTAGACTCCAATGCCACCGCTGAAACGGTAGCTATGTTTTATAATTTGAAAACACTATCAAAAACCAAATTCGCAGTAGGCCAACAGGATGCATTCAATGGATTTTATAAAAACATCGGTGGCATGTCTGACATCAAAAAGACTACCGGCAACGATCCTGCTCTTTTAGGATCGGATTTTATTTTTATCACCGATAAAAGCAACAATGGGCAACCTACCAACTGGTTCTATCAACAGGAAGTGAATACGATCAACCAGGTAAAACAAGCTTATAACAGCGGCATGATAAATATTTTTGCCTGGCATTTAAGGGAACCATACAATGAAAACGCTTTTTACGCCAGCGAAATGACAGCTACCGAGAAAGCCAATGCCTTTAAAAGCATTTTGCCCGGCGGAGCAAATCATAACTGGTACAAACTGAAATTAGATAAGGTCGCTTCTGTCTTTAATAAACTCATTGGCCAAAATGGCGAATTGATCCCGGTAATTTTCAGACCCTTTCATGAGTTTGACGGAAGTTGGTTTTGGTGGGGGGCAGATTTTTGTACGCCGGAAGAATTTAAGACAGCCTTCAGGTTTACCGTCGATTATTTGAAGAATACCAAGGCGGTTAGAAATGTGTTGTATTCGTTCGGGCCCGATAACAGTTACGATACTGAAACAAAATATTTAAGCCGTTACCCGGGAGATGACTATGTAGATGTTTTAGGAATGGACAACTATTGGGATCTGCGCAATGGAACAGGCCAGGCCGGTGCCGATCTGGCGAATAAAAAACTGAAAGTTATTTCCGACATGGCCATCGCCAGGGTAAAAATTGCTGCGATGACTGAAACGGGCTACCAGGTTACTCTTACCAATGCGCCTATTGCCGGTTGGTTCTCTAATTATGTGTACAGCGCCCTAACGGCCAATGCTATTGAAATGGCTTTTGTGATGTTTTGGGGAAATGGAGGAGATAATTATTATGTACCAGCCCCAACCTGTGCAAACGCATCAGATTTCATTGAATTTTGCAACAAGCCAAAGGCTTTGCTGGTAAATGAATTACCTGATATGTACATACTGCCAAACTGATTACTTAATATCGAATGACAAGATCACTTGAGTAAAACGGCCAATTCTTCCTTTGTAATTTTGAACACAGTACCGTGACGAATTCCCGGCGGCATTTGTATTTTATCGGAAACATCTTGCCAGTTCACCAAATCAGTGGATGCGACGGCTCCGTATTTATGCTCTGTGTATTTGTCAAAGTAAACGATCCATTGATCGCCGATCTTAATAGCGGTAGGGCCCTCGGCCCAGTACTTTCCTGTTATCGGTACAGAGGGGCCGGTAAATCCTTCCGTTAATTTAGTACTGGTTGCGATTCGTATATTTTTTTGCGGGGGATAACGGGTCTCATCCTTAAGGAACATGATGAACCTGTTTCCGTCAGGAACAATACTGGCATCGATCACATTGAATCCTTTATCGTACAAAAGTTTGGTTTTACTGAATTTCTTAAAATTCTTTGTAGTTACATAATACATCCGGTGGTTGTACTTTGAATCCCCGCTTGTATCACCAGCGGCAAACCGGCCCGGGATGGTAGTGGCCCAATAGATCATGTATTTCTTCTCCTTTGCATCATAAGTTAGTTCCGGCGCCCAGCAATTACGGGCCGAATCTTCATGCGCCATCACCGGCAAATATTGCTGTTCGCTCCAGTGGATAAGATCAGTTGAGGAAGCATAACCCACGCCCCGGTCATTCCAGCTTACGGTCCATACCATGTGAAATTTATTATCGGCGCCCCGGATAATACAGGGGTCTCTCATCAGTGAATCTTTGCTCAATACCGGTTGCAGAAAAGATCGATCATTTTTTAATGCCGTCCAGTTATAACCATCATAGCTGTAAGCAAGATGCAGCCCGTCTTCCCCATTGTCTTTGAAATAAGAAAACGCATAAACCAAGTTATCATTTACCTGGGCAGTAATTTTAAACCCCGCTGCCAGCAAAATAAAAAATAAATAAACCCGTCTTTTCATGTATTTATTTTTATTATTTTTTTTGAAACAACAATTCATACTCAATGCAAGCTTGTAAAAAAGGCCCGATGGCTTTCAGATCATCATCCCTTTTAGCTTCATTTACATAATACTCATAACTCCCGTCGCGATACGGCTTACCTCCAAGACCTGCCCCTGCCACCGCTTTTGTATAGTGTACACCGCCATTGTAATCCATTGTCACAAAATTTTTAATGATGCCGTCATATCCTTTTTTATTGCAGGTAAATAAGCACGGCTGATGTAGCCCTTGCGGGCGGCTTTTGATAAGGCATAAAGAAACATCGCTGAAGATGATGATTCCAGGTAGTTCAACTCCTTTCCGGCTTTATCCGTTACCTGCCACCACACCCCTTCTTTTACATCCTGAAATTTTATCAGCGCGGCTGATAAGCGGTTTACTGTTGCAATTAATTCGGGTCGTCGTTTATGATTGACTGGAATATAATCCAGCACATCAACAAGACCCATCATATACCAACCCATTGCCCTGCTCCAGAATTCCGGCGACAGGCCGGTTGTAGGATTTGCCAACTTTTGCAAACAGCTTTCATCCCAACCATGATACAACAAACCTGTTTTGCTATCCCTGCTTTTCTTTTCCATCCACACAAACTGGTTTATAATATCATCAAATTTCCCGGCATCATTAAACATCAACGCATATTCGGCAGCAAAAGGCTGTGCCATATACAAACCATCCAACCACATTTGAGTGGGATATTTTAATTTATGCCAGTAGCCTCCAATTTTATTGCGGGGTTGCCAGGCCAGTTGACTGTACAAAGTGGCAGCTGCTGTTTTATACTTTTCTTCTTTGGTGCGTTGATACAAA
The DNA here is from genome assembly GCA_031412015.1 of Chitinophagaceae bacterium. Lineage (GTDB taxonomy): Bacteria > Bacteroidota > Bacteroidia > Chitinophagales > Chitinophagaceae > Terrimonas_B. Next base: position 11,837 of record JANOCH010000222.1, on the reverse strand, counting down.
TGCAGCAATTGCCTGCCCGAAGGAATATTGTCGAAGTTATATTCTTCAAGGTTGTAGGTTCTTATTTCTCCATTGGCGGCAATAAAATGATCAATTATTTTTTTAGCATACACAAGATATCTTTCATCCTTCTTTACAGCCGCTAGTTTTTCAAACCCACTTAAAACCACACCCATTTCATAATTCCATACAGCCGGCCTGGTTTTTTGCGCCTGCTCTGCAGTTTGACCTTCCGGTATCTGGTTATCCTGTTCCAGGTGGCTCGCAAACTTTTTTACGACCATCGAATCTTTGTAGGTGTTCATGATCGTTTCGGCAAGCTTTATCGCATATTCCGCTTGCGCCGATGCCACCTGGCTAAAAATGAAAAGGCAGAAAGTCAACCTTACTTTTTGCATAAACCGATAGTTACATTTTCAAAATTTGATTCCATACTTCCGGTATCACAGGAATTCCCTTTTCAAGATTTTGTTTTCTTGTCCGCAATACTCTTTCTCCTGGGTAAGAAATAGATGAATTTCTATCCTGTGGATCAGATTGCTTATAATCAGCAATAATATTTTCAATAATACCCGGAACAGACGAATAATGCGGCAACTTCTTTAAATCAATAGCTACAAACACCTGCGACACGCCATACTCAGCTTTCTTTTTGCTGATCTCATGGGTTGATAAACCGCCAGCTAATACAGCGGCTAAAATGTCCAGCAACAGCGATAAACCAGCCCCTTTCCAATAACCTATAGGTACCGGTCTTCGCGATGAAAGAATAGCGGCCGGATCATTGGTAAGATTTCCTTCACTATCAAATCCGCCAGCTACTGATAACTTTTCATTTTTCATCACCGACATTTCCATTGCGCCAAATGAATATTGCGACATAGCCATATCCAAAACGATCGCATCATTATTATAAGGCAATGCAATTACTAATGGATTATTTCCAAGTTTTGCTTCCCTGGCGCCCCATGCCGGCATATTGGCGATCGTATTCGTCCATCCGATAAATACATAACCTGCTTTTGCTGCCTGCCATCCATACCTGCCGCCACGCATCCAGTGATTGGTGTTGGATAAGGCGACACAACCTATCCCATTTTCATCAGCCAGTTTCATACTTTGGTCAGTTGAAAAAACGGCATTCAAAATACCGGGGCCAAGATTACCGTCCCATTGCTCTATTGAATTGAACTTACTCTTAAGTACCGGCACTGAATCCTTTTGCACATATCCTTTCTGCACATATTCAATAAAGCGGGGAAAGCGGTTGACCCCATGTGTATAGACACCATCCGCACTGTTTTCTGTAAAGGCTGTTGCCAGTTGCTGCGCGGCAACTTTTTCAAATCCTGTTTTTAGCAGGATAGTTTCAAAACACAACTGCATGTTGGCTGCCGGTATCAATATTGTATCCCGTTTTCGCTTCATTTCAACATTTGATTGCGGAAAGATAAAGTATCCAGGGTTCATCTTACCAGCTTTACGATCATTTGGCCATCACCACATTGTATCTATATCCGGCATTTTTGAAGACCCTGTAAAATTCAAGGAGCCGTCGAAAAGCAAGGCTTGTGCGTTGAAGGCCCCTCCAGGGGTTTGGGGAGGCCTTAAAACATCTTTTTCAATCCTTCCCACTTCACTTTCCAATCCTTTGGAAAACCGGTATTAATTTCTTTATCGGCATCAGTTCCCGTACACATCATCGCTACTGCATTTAACACGCCGCCATTACCCGGCAAGTAGATCGTCAGTCGTTCATCCTGGTAATTATGTCCATTGATCAAATAAGTATTGGTACGGATCGGCATCAGCAATGCTTCAATTGCTTTATCGGGCATGTGCAAACGGGCCGCCGTCATAGCTGTTAAGGGAAAATCCCAACCCCATGTATCATTCCATTTCCATATTTTCCAGGCAAGGTCAAATGTTTTTTTCATCACTACTGTATCTAATCCATTCGCCGCAGGAATGGTACTGTAAGCACCCAGCACTGCAGGATGATCGACCAGGTACTTTGAATTTGGTTCATAACAATCCGGTGTACTTTCAGTTGCCAAATAAACACCATTTGCCTGTGGTAATGGCGCCAGGTTGTCAATTACTTCATCACATTTTTTATTTCGGGGTAAACCTGATCTTATTCGTCATTGCTGGGCCACATTCATTGCCCAGCTCCAGTATGCCAGTTCATACGTTGGATTGAAAGTAGTGACGGCATCAAAACATTCCTGTGCAGGAATTAATCCTTTCCCCAAATTATATTTTTGGTTTGTGCATTATAGGAGAGAATAGACGCCATAAAATCGGCGGTAGCAAAAAGCAGTTCCTTATATTTATTAATTGTTTGCTTCGTCGGTTTGCTCCGGTAGAGTAATTCTGCCATGTAAATAAAATGCGGTTGCTGCCAGATAAGGAAGGCGCCAACGGAAGAAGGTGATTCATTCCCGTCATGATCCGTCATCTTTTGCCAGCGCAGTCCATCAAAACCTTGCCGCCTGGCCACCTCTTTTGCTTTATCGGCTACTGTAAAATACCAATCCAAACCTCGTTCCAGCAACTCCGGTCTTCCCCATTGTGCAAAATGAACAGCTTGCCACCAATGCATTTCCAAATGCGGTTTACCATACCAGCTATTATATGTCAACCCGGTTTCCTGTGGCGGATATGCTGATGAATATTGTATTTTAGTTAAGTATTGGGACAAAACGGTTCTTCGTTCAATTTCAAATGCTCTTTTATCTTTCACACCTGAAAAATCTACTAAAGCAGAAGGCGAAAACAAAAGAAAGTATGCACCAAAGAGGGAGCTTGAACAGCAAGTATTTCGTTTCTTCATTGCAAGCGATCTTTAGCTAATAAAGTACGGTCATTGAAACGTATTTAGCATCCCGTACAGTCCTGAAATAAACTATTATTATTAAAAAATCAGGTCAATAAATCTGGCTTACTTTTTATTGAGAAAATATAACAACTACCCGTTTTTCATTTCTTTTCCGCATACACTTCCTCCAGTTGGCGGGTCAGGTATTTAAACGACAATGGCATATCATTACCAGGGTTATTCGTATTGCCTTCAATAAATATATAACCCTTGTATTTTGCCTTTCGCAAAGCTCTTAACCAGGGTTTAAAATCGTCTCCCTTAACACCGGGCAGCGACCGGCTTTCCATTTCCGCGATCTCACAATATGCCAAAACATCGGCTGCATCGACGATACTTTGTGGTGATTCACCTCCCCGCGACATGTGAAAAATATCCGCATTCAATTTAAAGTTGGGATGATCCACCGCTCTTACCACTTCAGCCGCCGATGTTAGCGAAACCAGGAAATTCGTTTCAGCAGCCTGCAAACTTTCAAGTGCAATCGTAATCCCATATTTGCCCGCTACCATTGCCAGCTTACGGCATAATGGGATAAAATCCGCCTGCGCCTTTACGGCATCATAACCATCGGGAAGTCTCCTGGCACCTCCACTTCCTAAAATAATAAAACTCAGTCCCGCCTCTTTTGCCCGGGATAAAACTGTATCGGCATAACCCAACACCCTGTTCTCGTCCACCGCTGGTCCGGCAATTTTTATGCTGCCCGGAAAAAAAATATTGCACAACAATACTTTACATTTTGCCTTTTTTATACGGACGAGATTTTTTTTAAATTGCTCTTCGGTCAAAGTTGGAGAAAGCATTCGGCCTACCGATTCTCCCAACATGCGAAAACCTGAAGCATAAACAAGACTATCCTGTTCTAACGGAGCTACAATTCCCAGACGCGGAATAGATTTTCTACGAGACACAAATCCGGTTAAAAAAAATAGTGCGGTGAGTATGATGCAGGTTCTGAATTTCATCTGTGCTACTTTTAGTTGAATAGGATATTCAATGTATTAATTATTTTATCGGTTTTACTCCCTCTGAAGTCATCACCACCCTTTTCATCGTTCCGTCTTTATTGTAATACAAATAGTCAATACAAACAGAACGATGAAAGCTACCTGCATCCGGCACCAATGCTCCATTATGATAAATGAAATACCATTTCCCTTTAAATTCGATGATTGCCTGGTGATTCGTATTGGAGTTTCCCGCTATCTCATTTAGGATACCCTTGTATTCCCAGGGTCCTTCAATGTTACGGCTCATGGCATAAGCTATCTTTTCTGGAAACTCGTACGCATAAGAGAGGTAATACCAGCCTTTCCGTTTATGTATCCAAGGCGCTTCGGTAAAACGAGGCAGTTCGATCTTTTGAAAAGGCCCATCCATTTCGATCATATTTTCTTTCAGCTTTACGTAGTGCAGCGTTGTATTACCCCAGAATAAATACGCCTGCCCGTTTTCATCAATAAAAACTGATGGATCAATATCATCCCAACTGATCTTCGCTTCAGTGGTCATATCATTCGTGATCAACGCCGCACCTATGGCATCTTTAAAGGGACCCGTAGGGTTGTCGGATACGGCCACGCCAATGGCTTTACCTTTTATCGTTGCATGTTCAATAGACACATACCAATAGAATTTTCCATTTCTTTCCATTACCTGGGATGCCCATGCATCATCTTTCGCCCATGTAAAATCCTTTACATTCAGTGGAGAGGGATGTTCTGTCCAGTTGCTCATATCCGAAGTAGATAAGCATAACCATTCATGCATAACGTAACGGTTCTCTCTTGCAGGCGCTACATCATGGCCGGTATACAGATAGACCTTATCCTTATACACCATGGCAGCCGGGTCGGCTGTGTATTTGTGGGTGATAATTGGATTGGAGGCAGAGCGGATCAGCATGTCTTTATTACTCTGTGCATTTACCGATGCAGCAGCTATTGAGAATATTGATGTATACAAAATATTCAGGGACTTGCTAAACATATTTTTAATTTTTTTCTTTCTGAATTCATCAGGGATAATCTTTGATATTGATATACTATCTGATTCTGTTTGATTTAACACTACTTTCAAACTTAACTAAATTCAAATAATACCTTATACAAATGTCCTCATGTCCCATCGGGACATTTCGTGGGGAACCCATCAAACAACAGGTTCTAAACGTTCCATCGGAACGTCTCGTGCTTGCGCCTTGATGGTTGGATATCCAATGCCAATACTTCTGCACGAAGCGTTCCTACGGAACGCTATTAATACCAGGATCTTTTTTACCCACGAGATGTTCCGCTGGAACTTTAAAGATTTCAAAACGAACATACGACCCTCTACCAACTCACCTTCAACAACGAAACTCCCTGTCTTGGCAAATGAATAACAATCTTCATTTTGTCTTTTGCTTTCATCTTCGCCGGCTTACTAATCATCTGCAATTGTCCCGATTTTTCTAATAGCGCTATTTGTTCTGTCGTAGGGTTTTGCGGTGAACCCATTTTCTTCCATAGTTCATACGAGTTGCTATGCTCATTGTCAATTCGATACTCCGTGAGAGTAATGGTGGTTGCAGGTAGCCCATTAACATTAATTGTTATCTCCTCTGCTGCGGCCTGTTTATCCTCATCATGATAATTCCATACCATGATCCACGCCGATCTTTTATCCTTTGTTGCCAATGCACCAATATCGGTTTGTCCCCGCACACTGGAGTCAACAAAGGCTTTTAGGTCATACATCCGGTTGCCGGCTACCGTCACCCTATTCCCTTTCATCATCCCAAACATTCGGAAAACATTCAAGACTGGTTTGTCAACACCATTGGTAGCGAGATCACGAAACCCGGCAAACCAGGGTTGGTCCTCGAATTCAAATGACCATGAGACGGCGCCAATAAGATTGGCTTTCAGTTCATCGGCCAGTAAGTACTTACGGGCAAAAGAGGCCGCGGTATAACTGGAATACATCGTCCCATTGCGATAGGCATTTTCGGGGTTGGTACTCATCCCGCAGGCCGCGCAGCCTTCCGGATCAGACTCACCTATCACCAATGGAATATTTTTTAGCGAAGGAAATTCATTCACCGTTTTCATCGCATCACGTATGTTGCGCATTTGTGTTCCCACATTCATCACTACCGTTCCCCGTCCGACCGGGTCATCCGGGCGGGGATTCATCACCTTTGGTTGTCCCTTTGCATGAAACAACACAAGGTCAAGCGGCGAGCCTATTTTCCCGGTTGCGTAGTTGGTACCACTGATACAATGTTGGAGGAACGCTGCCAGGAATTTTGATCCTCCGCCTGTAATATCGCAACCACCGATCCTCGCCGTTGGCAACGCTTTGCGCAAACCATCCGCCGCATAATCATAAGTTTTCAAAAACTCTTCCTGTGTTCCCTGCCAGTAAGGAATATTCGGTTCGTTCCAAACTTCCCACCACCAGCTTTCTACTTCTTTCTTACCATACCGTTCAACGCAGTGCTTCCCCCATAGGTAAATAAGCTCTCTCCATTTATTATAATCATTCGGTGGATATGTCCAACCGGTAAATACTTCTTTATAGGGCGTACCGGGTTTCCAGTAATGCCGGTAAGGTTGTGGTTTGGAAGAAAGGGCTTCGGGCATAAAACCAATTTGCGCCAGTGGTTTCATACCTCGCTGTATATAGGTATCAAAGATGCTGTCAACAATGGTCCAGTTGTAAACCGGTTTGCCATTTGCATCCTCTGTATAGGCATTTGTGGAGCCCCATTTTAATGCAGCCTTGCCATCACCTGTTGTCAACAGATTATGTGCTCTTACAAAAACCGGAACGGGGCTTAATGCGGCGATCTCCGATAACAATTTTTTCCCATCCTTCATATAGGTATAGTTCGGCTCATCATATCCAAACCATGCCCAGATAGGTTTCATATCACCGGTTTCTTTATTAAGATCAACATCGATAGTAGCTTGTTGTGAAAACGCTGACGAATAAAAAAGTATTAAGATCAGTAGTTGTTTCATGATAATGACTTTGTTTTTGCTATCGCTATCCGGCCTCAGCTCCATCCTCTCCAGGCAATACGAATATAACCTTTAGGCGTAGACCCCGAACCAAAATCAAACCAGGAGTTGGTTCATTGTGCTAACATCATCACTGGCAGGATTGAAATAGAACTGATACGGGTCTTTTGCGCTTCATTACGGCTTGTAATATTGTAAAGAGCTGTCATTTATTTTAAAAACATTGTTGGCTACGAGCTGGTACATTTCAGCCCCTGCGAGTATTACCGGCCCATATCCATGCGCGGCGTAAACATTTACAGGGCGATAATAATAAAACAGTGGCTCAAAGGACATGCCTGTTCCTACGCAGGTTCCTTCCACCTGTCCCTTTTTATTGATCTTGGTCGTTACCGCATTCCAGGCCAGCATTGCCATCGAAGCGTAGGTTACCGGATCGATCCAACCTTTATTGCATGCATGAGCGATACAATAAGCATAGATCGCAGTAGCGGATGTTTCAAGATAAGAATCATTGCGATCTAACAACTGATGCCAGAAGCCACTGCCCGATTGATACTGCAATACATCCAGCAACTCAGCTTTCGCCAGCAAAGCCCAGCCATTGGCCCTTCCCCACCTGAATTCAGGATGTGTTTCCATACTTTCCACCCAGCCATGCATATACAATGCTTTTTCTTCATTGAACATTCGCTGCGCGAATTGTTTTACCTGCTTCACCGCATCATCAAAATATTTATTGTCGCCGGTAAGTTTTCCCATTTGTGCCAGGGCAGGCACACCCATGTACATATCATCCAACCATAAAGTATTTTTTTGCGGACGATTGCGACCCAGCGTACCGTCAGCCAATCTGTATTCTTTATTGGCAACAAAATCAATATAACTATCGATCAGCGGGCGAAGATTGGAAGTGTTACCGTTGGTTGTCGCTTTTATCATAGCCGCACAAACAGCACCAGCATCATCCAATGCATGGGGACTGATGGGTTGTACAAACAAGTTTCTCCGTCGAATGTACTCAAGCGGAAATTTTTGTTTTACCGCAGGTATCCATTTTGCCAGGAAATCAAACCGGCTGCTAACATAATCCGCATACTTTTTATCACCGGTGATTTCAGCTGTGCGCAGCATGGCAGAATAGGTAACGCCCCATTCGTAGCTAGTCAGGCGAAAATCCTTTTGTTCGACGATCGTATTGGTATCAAGCACTGTAATATTATTTACCGCTTTACCGGTTGACCGATTGATCATACGGGCCGGCGTCACCCTGTCAAGGTAAACAAATACCCTGTCGAGCCAGCTTTTTATCTCCTGCTGCGACATGGCTTTATAGGGAACGGGGTAATCAGGTTGCAACGCATGCAAAGGCGCTGTGACGTCATTTTTTTCTTCCACCTTTTTTTGGCCATACGCATTTGAAAGGAATAATACGGGCAAAAGAATTATCAATATGTTGTTGGCAAAAAGAATAAGCTGGCATTGATTTTATAGAGCAAACGATTTTTGAGTTATTCGGTCATAGTTTGTATTCATAAAGGTGATTCTTTTCATCCTCCCTTGTTTATACTTTTTTCTGAAATGAAAATAGCGGCAAAATTCATAACCGCTATTTTCCTAAACTGTCTCTGCTTATGTATGAGAAAAATTAATACCCGGGGTTTTGCATGGCTTGTTTTTCTGTTGGTGTTAAAGCCTTTCCACCTGACTGAATACCATCCAGGAATGTTTGCGGTATTGGGCGTAGTAAATGGCGATCCTGGATGTTGGGAGCCGCATCAGGATTAAAACCAATAGCACGGTCCACCAATGTTTTAGTACGGGACAGATCTTGCCAGCGCAAATATTCACCGGCAAGCTCACGGGCCCGTTCATTTAATAAAAAACACAAGGCCCTATCATAGGGAGAAGAATAGCCCAGTGTACTGATAGTGTATTCATCTCCTGCCGGTAAAGTTGCCATATCGGCAACGGCTAAATTGGCTGAAGCGTCTGTTGTGGGAGCAATATTATTTGACTCGTAATAAGAATTCTCCGGGAAAAAAGAAGGAGGTACGGTTTGAGGAGCGCTGCTGGGTGCAGCCCCACCATCGTAATAAACCGAACGGTTCTCCCCGCTTATATACTGCGCCCTTGTCCGTAATGGATTGATGTAAGGCAATGCATCGTTATAAGAACCAGTACCGGCATTTGCCAAACGTATTTTTGCTTCTGCAGCAATCAAATAGGTTTCAGCAGAACGGGCCAGTGTAATATCCCGAAGGCCTCTAACATCGTTAAACCCTGCAGTACGGGAACCATCCATAAACTTGCTTAATGACGGAAAACGGCGGGTATCGTTCCATCCACCGTCAGCCGTAACGCCAGTCTTATATACCACATACACATGGGGTATAGTTTTACCGGTTCCGCTATATACCACCGAATTGTTACTTTAAAATTGTTTTGAGAAAATGAGACCTGTGCAGTGAATAATAGAAGCAAAATGACGCACACATTCCGCAGCAAGAAGAATTTTCTTTTCATATAGCAGGTTTTAAGAGAGACAATTACAATGGCCAGTAAATTTATTATGCAAAGGCCTTACAATCATCCTGAACCATCCTGAAAGAATGAACTTTCTACGCAATCGTTGCCGGAAAGATTGTTTTATGATCAAGGCATAAAACCAATAAAAAATCTTTGCTTTATGGATTTTAATTAAAATAGTAATTAATGCCCTGAAGTAATTGTTTATATTCCGGTGTTCTAAGGGTGCACCTTCTGTTTACATCTTATTAAAATGAAAAAAGAAACCATATTCAGTTATATCGATATTGACTATTATTCTGCTACACCCAAATATTTGCAGCTCGCCAATGCCTTTATTAAAGCTATCCGCGAAGGAAAAATAAATAAAGAGGATCTGCTGCCTTCTATTAACGAGTTGAGTTTTGAATTTGAAATATCAAGGGATACTGCGGAGAAAGGTTATAAACACCTGAAGCAGATAGGTATCCTGGGTTCGGTTCCGGGAAAAGGATATTTTATAAAATCAACAGAAATAAACCAGCCGCTTAAGATCTTTTTGTTATTCAACAAACTCAGTGCCCATAAAAAAATTATCTATGACGCTTTTGCCAATACGCTGGGGGGGATGGCTTCCATAGATTTCTATATTTATGACAATGACTTCGCTTTTTTTAAACGACTGATACAAAACAATAAGAATGATTATACCCATTATGTGATCGTGCCGCATTTCCTGGAAGCTGGTGAAAACGCCTACCAGGAGATCAACACCATACCAAAAGATAAACTGGTGCTGCTTGACAAGCTTGTTCCGGGGGTCGATGGAAAATACGCCGCCGTATATGAAAATTTTGAAAGGGATATTTATGATGCACTGGAACAATCACTGGAAAGACTGACCAAATACCACACGATCAAAATAATTTTTCCCGCTTACACTTATCACCCGGGAGAGATACTGCTGGGATTTTACCGGTTTTGCGACCAATACGCCTTTAATTATAAAGTAGTAAACGATTTAAGCACAGAACCCATAAAAGAAGGAGAAGTATTTATCATCCTCATGGAAGACGATTTAGTAGTATTGATCGAAAAGATCCTGGCAACGAAAATGAAAGTAGGGAAAGACATCGGGGTGATCTCTTACAATGAAACGCCATTAAAAAAAATAATACTGGACGGCATCACCACCATATCAACCGATTTTAAATTGATGGGTGAAAAAACAGCCCAAATGATCCTGGAGAATTCCAAAGAACATTTCGAGGTACCGTTTCGGATTACGCTCAGACCTTCTCTTTAATTAATGAAGAAAAAAAACTTCCATTAATTTTTACAAAGGTGACTATAGAAACAATTTCATCAACTATCGCATAGTACAATCAATTTCAACAAAAAAGCGTCCCGAAACGGGACGCTTTTATTAAAATAGAATTTGTGTAGTTATTATCCTAACGCTACTCTTTTAAACTCCGTTACTTTCACATCACCGGACTCCTTCAGATAGTCTGCCACAGATTTGCCTCCATCTTTTACGAAAGCCTGTGCGGTCAGAGTTTGCTCTTTAAAGAAAGCACCTAATTTACCTTCAGCGATCTTGGAAAGCATTTCATCAGGTTTGCCAGCCATCTTAGGATCCTGCTTCATCAGCTCCATGATGATATCTTTTTCACGGGCAATTACATCGGCAGGTACACTCGCCGCATCAACTGCCACCGGGTTCAACGCTGCAATCTGCATGGCCAGGTCTTTACCAACCTCTGCTGCATCCTTGTTTAATCCTACCAGTACACCAATACGGTTTGCACCGTGTATATAAGAAGCTACATAAGGCGCTTCTACTCTTTCCAATCTTGTGATACCGATCTTTTCACCAATAGCAGCCAGCTTATCATTGATAAGATCAGATACTTTAGCGCCTTTCACGGTTACTTCATTTAATTCTTCCGTGCTTTTTACATTGTTGGCTATCGCAGCATCAGCAATGCTCTGTACAAAAGAAACGAAATCAGCATTCTTTGAAACGAAATCTGTTTCGCAGCTTACACATACAACAATCCCTGTTTTTTTATCCGCTGTTGTTGAAGCGATCACGACACCTTCTTTTGCTTCACGGTCACTTCTTTTTGCCGCCACTTTCTGGCCTTGCTTGCGCAACCAGTCGATAGCCGCTTCAAAGTCACCATTAGTTTCCGTCAATGCCTTGCGGCAGTCCATCATACCGGCACCAGTTGCCTGGCGTAATTTATTTATGTCTGCTGCACTTATAGTTACTGTGCTCATAATTTGAGGTTTGAGATCGGATGTCCGAAGTCTGAGGGACTCCTGACATTCGAATTAATTTAAATTTAAAAACCAATCCTAACCCTTCCTTTTAGGGATGGGGTTTATCTTCTTCCGCCGCCGGGGCCTCTGCCACCACCGGTTCCACCACC
>JANOCH010000221.1:0-7760 GCA_031412015.1 Chitinophagaceae bacterium | reverse complement strand
ATGAGATACCAGTTTCGTAGAAGCCATACCCACCGCAAAGCCAATAAAATTGCCAAGAAAATTATTATACAGGTATTGTATAAATTTTTGAAAGATGCCGTTTTTCATAGAGGGATTTTGAGTAACTAAAAATAGTATTGAAAATCGGGGAAAGCGAAAAGGGTTGATAAAATAACAAGTATATGATTGGCATAGCGAAGATCCCGCTGAAAAGATTTTACGGGTCGTTGGTAAAATTACAGTGACCCTTTGCGCTTCTTACAAATTTCTTCCCGGTAATTTTTCCCCGGTTTCAATACATAATTTGACTGCTGGTAATTGCGGCCAAAAAAGCAAGCTGGCAAGCAGGGTTTTAAGACGCTGTATGAGCATCAGGGTTGCTTAATAATATGATCATATAAACAGGCAACCGCTTTTGTTATTACCGCATTAAATCCATCGGTATAAGTTGGGTCGCAGCCATTGGAGATGACAACGATACCAAACTTTTCTTTAGGGTGAAAAAACATAGCACTGTTAAGTCCATACGCTGATCCGGTATGTCCCTTCATGGTTTTGCCGGAAATAAGTTTATCGGTAGTGGAGATGGCCAGGCCGTATCCTTCTTCTTCCGACAAGCTGGTTTGCATTTGCCGGGCACTCTTCTTTGACATGATCTTTTTCCCGTTGCTGCGGCCGAGGTTCATGTGCATGATCATGTATTTTGCCAGGTCACCGGCAGTGATCTTCATGCCACCGGTGGGAGAAAAAATGGGTGTGCTGTATCCCATGATATAGTTATTGATCTCCTGCCTGCGTGGTGCATAGGCGGCGGGTGAAGCAGTAAAGCTTTTTGTAGCGCCATCATATTCGTAGATAGTGGCAAAACGTGTGCTGTCCAGTGAGTCCACGCAATAGCCGCCATATAATCCCAGCGGATCGAGGATATGATGTTTGACATACTGATCAAACCGTTCACCGGACATTTTTTCTATGGTCGTTCCCACCATATTATAGTTAAGGTTGCAGTACATATAGCCAGTTCCCGGCTGGTAATCATTATAGCATTTTGCCCAGTCGGGATTTTTGGCGGGATTGATGGCATCGAGGGTGAAATACCCCTGGCTGTCGTTGATGGAGGAACGATGAGATAAAACCATCCGGAGTGTAATGATCCTTTCGGGATATTTCAGATTTCTGACTCTGAAGCCGACAAGCTTACTCATATCATCATCCAATGACAATTTTCTCCTCTCTGCCAATTGCATCATAGAAGTAGCCGAAAAAGATTTTGATATCGAAGCTATCCTGAACAGGCAGTCGTTGGTTAAAGGTGTATTGGTCGCTGAATCTTTCAGGCCGAAAGAATGGGTATAGATGATCTTGTTCTTTTTCACTACCGCCACTGAGATGCCCATTACAGCCGATTGTTGCATTATTTCGCGGATGCAGGTTTCGGCTTTTTCTGACTGTCCAAAACTTTGCAGGCAGGTAACTACAGCAACGAAAAACCAGCTAGATGCTTTTACAGTTATGGGCCTGATCATTTTAAATGAGAATTAATTTATAAATATAAACAATCGGGTTATTGAAAATGATCCCATCGGATTTACGGAATGGTTGCCATAGCAATAACAAGTGCTGAATTAAATCCTGGTCTTACAAACAACTACTAAGATGATCTTTCTGAAAAAGCGTGTCTTAACACACTGAAACTGAAGATCTGAAATTTAATAAATGCTCGAGGAAAAAACATTGAATCTCTGATGATAATACACTCCCGATCTAATGGAAGGGTTTTTATTTTATTTAGCGAAATGGTTTACACTATCGGTTACAATATAACATTGCTCAAGACATATGGCAACTCAAACCTGAGCCAATTAAGGTAAAGTGAATAACAGCATTTTCACATTCCATCGTCGACCAAAGCTACCCGGTTCACTATGCTAACGATAAAAAAACCTATCTCACTCCCCCAATCCCAAACTGGTCGCCCGCCTTCGCCGCCTTATTACCATCAAAATCGATCTCCACCAGTTTTTCACTGGCTACATTATTATGATGCTCATCCTGCAGAATGGCGATTGTTTTTCTTGTCTTTGTCTCTATCACTTCGCCGCTTGAAGGATAAACATATTTGCCATCGATACTGAAACTGATCCAGCCCGGCATATCCTGCACGGGTATGGTAGTGAGTTGCTGGTAAGGCTCCGTCGCGCTGAATACATGCACCCGCATATTGTGCCCGTCGGCTAACCAGATCTCTTTTTCATCCGGTGTTAAACCAATGCCATGACTGGGATTACCATGTCTCCGCACCGGACCGCGGTTCCATCCTTTTACTTCAATATGCGCCAGCTTTTTTCCGGTGGCAATATCGCCTACTTCAAATCCCAGCAGGCTGTCCACGGTGATATAGGCCAGGGTTTCCTTTCCATTTATCGTAAAAGGGCGAACGAAGTTGGCAAAGGGACCCACCTTGTTCACCACTTCATGCTTTTTGGTATCGGCTACCCATAGCCAGGGAGAAGCTATATCGCCCATGTAAACCTGTTTGCCTGAAGGGCCGTAAATAGTATTATGCGCCCTTTTATGAATGTCAACTTTTTTAATGATATCACCGGTGGCGCAATCCACCACGTTCCAGAAACCTTTTTCAAATGAAGGGAGATACATGGTCCTGCCATCGGGAGAAATGGCCATGCGGTCGCAACCGCCCTCGAATTGTTTTTCCCAAACCAGTTTGTCGGTAGCAAGGTCTATCCGTTGCAGTGATTCAATCGTACTTACAAAAATGCTGTTGAGCGCTACACTCACCGCAATTCCTTTTATATTGGAAGGTGTATTGTCGGGATGAAAACCTTTGGTGGGAATTCTTTTTACAAAGCGGTGATTGTTGCTGATATCAAATACGAGAATACCGTGACCGCCGTAACCTAAATAATCACGAATGCCGGGCACCGCTACATACAAATATTTTTTCACCGTAGCGTGGCCATCAATAACAACAGCATCCGGATGGATAGCAGGCACACGTGCCGAAGTAAAAATGACGACCGCTGCAATGAACAGTGAACTGATAGATATTATCCTTGCCTTCATAAGCCAACTATTATTTCTTAAAGTTAAAGGTTGTTCTTTTTAAAACCGGTAAAGCAGCAATCCATACCCCACACCGGCGGGATCACTTGTCCGGGCCGATTGAAAGGCCATCCATTTACCATCAGCTGAGATAACCGGGTTGGATGCTTTGCTGCCTTCATAGTCATTAAAGAAGGTAAGCCGGGTGAAGTTTTTACCGGTGCCGTCCAATTTCAGTTTCCATATATCTATATTACCCGGTCCGCGGGAGCCACCCAGCCAGTCGCATTGATGATCGCTTTCTACACAGGTATATTGACCGCCGGGAAAAATACCTTCCACTTCATTGTAATTACCAGGAGCATTGGAAAAGTTGGTGACTTTGTTTGTTGGCAGCTCAATACCCCATACAGATGCCAGGCCCTTAGGTTCATAGCAGGTAAAACTGAGTTTGGTATCATTATCATAAAAATCCTGCGCTTCCAGTACGCAGCTCCTGTCCTTGCTTTCGTACACCGTTTTTTTATTGATCAACTTCGGCAGCGAGTCGGAAAGATCAAGACTGGCCACGATAATCCGTGAAGCGCCTTCAGGCAGGTCAGCGGCCCGTGTTTCTGAAAAGGCAATGGTTAAATTTTCCTTTGACACGGCAGCCCCTTCACTCATCTTTTGGCCCAGCTTCACCGGTTTAGAACCGCGTTGTTTGCTTAAAAACCAAAGTTCATTATCGCGTGACCGGCTGGTATTGATGTTTTCAAAATGATCAGGACCTATCAGTATATAATCCCCGGTAGGCAGGTGCATCACCCGAAGAAAGGCAGCCGCAGGCACATTACAGGTAAGACAGCGGATGTTTCGCGTTTGAAGATCAATGACCATCGCATCACCAAAACTTTTTGCCATAAAGGCAATGCTTTTATTATCGGGCGAAAAATCTGCCCGTTCGCCAAAATGAGTCAGTACCTCGATATTCTTCGGTAAATGATCGAGTGGATTTCCCCGTTTTCTTTTATCGGCAACCGGTAATAACAAAAACAGGAAAGGAATAAATGATTTCATGCTATCAAAGTTGAAAAATTTGCCAGCCTATTATTAATGGAAACAAGAGCAGCGACGAAAAATGAACCTGCCTTCATAAAAAAATATTTACTTTTTAAAGGTATAGTAAGAAAAAGGGTGGGAAAAATATATTGCCATTCAGCCCTGGAAATATAAGACAGTCTGCATCCTCATAGTATTAACGTTCTGTTTGTAAACGCAGGTTTCCGTCTTCCGTCTTATTACTATTATCAATCACTTCTAAAAATTAGAACTATGAAAAAAATTTTTACCCTTTTAGTAGCAATTGGCATGATCACCCTGGCGCAGGCACAGTACGGTTCCGGTAAGAACAGCCGTGATCATCGTAACGATCAATCGACCGTTGAGAAAGATTATGATAACCGGTATGGTAGCGACCGCGGCTATAATGGCATCATGTCTCCAAAAAAACAAATGGACCTGGCCATCGACCGCGTCAACCGGGAATATGATTGGAAGATTGAAAAAGTAAAAGACCAGTTCTTTAAGAGCCGCTCACAGAAAAAGAGAGAGATCCGTTTCCTGAACGAGCAACGCAAACGGGAAATGAGAAGGACTTATGCTGCGTTCTCTAAAGAAAGCCGTCGTCACGATTATCCAAACCGTCGTTATTAAGTAAGATATATATCCAGTTTTACAAACCCCGCATGTTGCGGGGTTTTTTATGTTTGCTACTGCCGTTACGAAAAAAGAGGCGTTCGCAAAAGGAATAAATCTGCCGGTCCACAGGACTCCTTTGGAGGAAGACGGGGAGGCGGTAAGCAAACATAACTGGACGGTAAGACCTTACCGTCTTCCCTCCTTACCGGCATTATTTATAAATGTTTCTTTTCACGGATTTTCCTTACAGTAAGCAATAAATACCGGCTTACTTTTTTAAAGGCCTTTTGTATTGTGCATAGTAAACCAGTTTTCCATCCTTCACCTGGTTAATATCATGGAAACTGCCAGCGTCCACCTTGCCATTCTTGTACGTATCGGTTTCATCATACCAGGTGACGATATAGGTTTCCTTTTTATCCGTTGCATACATTTTTTGCCAGCCCTGCATATCAATTTTCACCGAGCTCAGGCTGTCGCGCAACGTACTCCACATTTTAACAAGCCCCGCTTTTGACAAGTTGAAATGATCACCGGTATACATATCAAAAGACACCGAATCCGCCAGGGCGCTTTCAAGGCCGCTCATATTTCCATCACTCCAGTCCTTATACGTCATCAATACTGTTTTCAGGTCAGCATCCGAAACATCGGTAGACCAGCTGCTGGTGTAAGAAGCGGTGTAAGGCAGCTCCCCCGTCGATTTTTCAGTTACAGCGGTGGTTTCATCTGTTGCCGGCTTTCCTTTTTCATTGTTACACGACAACAAAAAACCCGCGGCGAAAAAAAATAAAAAGGTCGTTCTCATACTTGATGATTTTAGGTTATAAGATAAATAAGCGGTGATCAGAAGGCGGGATTGAGAGGGAACGGTCAGTAAGGCCGGATATATTGATATAAGAAAGGTAATCATTGCCGCTAAAAGCAAGAATTATTTTGACAACAAACCGGCAAGAAAGGAAGATGCTATGGGAAATTAAACGGAAAATTATTCTACAAGGTCGTTAGGCTTTCAATGTAACCGGAACCCATTTAAAGCGTAAATGCGTGTTTTGGAAAATGGTATCACAATTGCACTATTACTATTACAGATTTTCATAGGATATTGGATTTTAAACGGGGGTGATTTCTATCACCCCTTCTTCATTTTACAGATTCACCATAGTTGATTATTTGTGTAACCCGCGACGGGCCTGCTTCTTCTTCCGTATCGCTCTTTGTGTGTGAGCGGTCGCTATTGCCGGACGGGGACGTTTACTTTGTTGCAGCTATTCAACAAATTTACCGGCTTGTCATCCAGCCTAACACTCCTTTGTAGAATTAAATTCCCATTGCCGAGAATAATATCGCAGCGATATGTTTAAATGATAATTGTACGGAATTTGCTGCTGCCTTTTATGCTTTTGACTGCCCCAACTATTGACGAATTGCAGAACCTGGAATTGACCAGCCTTGTGGATATGCTGGCGGAGCAAACAGGTTTCTATACAAATTTTATTAAGGAGGTCGGTTTCACTCATGAGTCAGAAACTTACCGGCAATCGATAGTTGATATTCAGAAAGCAATTGAACTTAAAGAGAATCCCACCACCATTACAAATTCAAACAGCACTACCAAACGCTATACCCATTGTAAAATTTAAGTGAGCGGCCTGTATTCATCAACTATACCTCTTTATTATTTAAAATGAAACACCGTATGCATCGCTCCCGGTGTTTGCGACACCGCTCCTTTTATTAATTCCATTGGTTCGGCGCCGATGTTTTCAAATAGCCTTTTTCCCTGTTTAAGAAGTAGTGGAGCTATATGAAGATGCAATTCGTCTATCATTCCCGTCGACAGGTATTGTTGTATAATATTGGCACCGCCCATTATCCATACATTTTTTTTTCCTGCGGTTTGCCGCGCCAGGTGCAATGCTTCATGAATACCAGCCGTGACGTAGATAAAACCATCCACTTTTTTTACTGGCGGCGTGCGACATATTACAAAAGCGGGAGCATCAAAGGGTGATGCTCCCGCCCATGCTTCATCGATGGCAGTTCGGTAAGTGTGATTGCCGGTGATCACGGCACCAGTGTTGTTCATGAGTTCAGCCAGCATGGCCTTGTCTTTATCCGTGGCCTTATCAAAGATCCATTCATGCAGGACCTGGCCGTTTATTCCCATGGGTTCTTTGCTACTGATCCCCGGCCCGGCGATAAAGCCATCCAAGGACATGGTGATCTCCGCGATTACTTTTGGCATCCTTGTTCTTTCCTTTTTTTAATTCTCTGACAACTTTTTTACATTGTCCAGCGCCACCGGCCAAATAGTAGAAAACATCTCTTTGAACTCGTCGTTGATATCCATATCAATGCTCAGTTCGGTTTTTCCATCGATCTTTTTCAATGTATAGTTTTCATGAGCGCCGGCCCATTCTTTTATTTTATCGCTTGTGGTGTCTTCCACTCCGTCTATTATCTCTCCCAGGTGTTCAATCGACATGTATTCATTAGGCCTGTTTTCCGCAATCCTGCTTACCATCCCGTGACCATTGCCATCCAGGAACAATACTTTGCTTCCCTGCTTCCAGTCCGTTTTAGCATAGGAGCCTTCTGCAAAGGCGGAAGTCCATTTGCGATAGGTATCATCACTCCAGAGTACATTCCATATTTTCTCGGGGGCCGCATTGATCACCGTTTTAAATGTTAATTTTTCCATCGCATTTTGTTTTAAACATTTATTAAATATGTTGCTGAGTTGAATAATACAAATTTGATACTTAAAAAAGAACCCGTAGCGGTGCGAAGACGACATTTTAAAGGGCTATTGCGGCAGGAATAGGGAACACAGGCTTCGCAAAGTTTACAAAAAACACCACGTTGTTGACAGATCCGGGCATTTGGTAATATAACACCCGATAGCTATCGGGTTTGAAAAAGTTTATGCCACGGATGCACGTAAAAATATTTTCATCCGTGCATCCGTGGCTTATATATAGCAGAATAAGACAGCTCTGAAACCCTTAAAATTG
>JANOCH010000220.1:0-4061 GCA_031412015.1 Chitinophagaceae bacterium | reverse complement strand
ACAGGTCAACATGTGCTCCATAATAAGCACCTGTACCGGAACGCGGACCACTTAACTTCCAGGTAAAATTTCTTTCAGCGCCTTTACTGGCGGTAAACGGATCGGGTTTGTCAGCGGCAAGATCGAAAATATAGTTTTGACCATAAACGGTTTTGCTGATCTGCGCTTTGGCCGACCAGCTTCCTGCTGGTTCAGCCGGAATAGTGATTTTATAGTTGCCTTTATCATCAGAAACGCCTTTTGCGTAAGTATCGTACCACACCGTGTGTTCAGCTACAATTTCGGCTCCCGGTATCAAATTGCCTCTTGCATCAGTGACCTTTCCGGTTACCATATTCGGTTTTGATACTGTTTGATTGATGGTACTGTCGTCTTTTTTGCAACTGCAAAAAGAACCGGCGAAGAGTAATGTCGTAATAATAGGCTGAATCATAATTTTCATTAGTCTTTTTTGAATATTGTAAGCTGGATGGTTTAACTGTGCAAATATTGTATGCAGGAAATAGTATTGTGATAATGACGGTAATGAATTGATAAAATAAGTGGATAGAATGTTTGGAAGCTTTTAAGCCGTGCCGGGTAGCTTCAAGTTTTAGGAATTGACGGCAAAAACCATAAAAAAAAATCGTCCCGCCGAAGCGGGACGATGAGCGATAAATGACTTGTTATCTACTGAGCAAAAATGAAACTTCTTTTCACAATTATCAGGCAAAATCCATTTCCATTAATGGTGCTTTGGTGATCTCGCTTGGCGCTTTTACAATATCGGTTTCCCGTAAATCAAAATTAAATAATGCGGGATGCGACAGGATTGAAGCCACCAGCGGGCTCGCTTTAAAGGTGTCCAGCGCCTCCTGGTCCCTGAAAAGATACACCGCACCACCTTCATTTTTTTTCTCGTCGATCAACCATATCTTCCATTGGCAACCCGGCACTTTTACAAATTCTCCCGCTACCGAGGAAAGCAGATCTTTGAACTCCTGTGACGGTAAATTGTAGTTGAATTTCGTGATAAGAATTTTTTGTGACATGGCAAGAGGTTTTATTGTTAATAAGAAGGATTACCTATATCCCAGGCTGCAACTGCGGAAACACCTACCAGCCTGTATAAATTTATTACTTATTTGACTTCTCACAAAGTAAACAATGCGCTGTTATGTCAAACCGATCGCTTAAACTTCGCTGTGGCTAACAGTTACGACCGCTTATGGCCTAAAAGCCTGTGGAATTTTTTCCACGTCCCGTAAAATATGCCAATACGGCTTTGTTTGCTTTATCCATGACGGCCCGGAAGTCACGGGTAGCACCTTCCAATCAAGTGAAATGAAAAAAGGGAAAGGTATTTGCTACTCATTTGTCTTTATCTTAAAAATCACACAATGAAACAATTTAAAAAACTGCTGCCGGTTGTCTGCATGGTGGCGGTATCCTGCTTTACTTTCTCCTGTAACAATGAAGCTAATAAAACAGAGGACAGTCTTACTGACAGCTCCGTCTTATCGACGGACAGCAAAGCAACGACAGATAATACCACGCAACAAATGAACCCCATGCCGGATACTGCGACAGTCCCAGTGGTCAGCAATGCTATAGCTACAATTAACGGCACTTATGCTGATACAGCGGTAAACGGAACAGCTACTTTCGAAACAACCGCCGCAGGAAAAGTAAAAATGAAACTTGAAATAACGGTAGCGGCTAAGGCCGGTAAATCGGTGGCGGTTCATTTGCATGAACATGGCGATTGCAGCGATAATGGTAAAGCATCTCATGGTCACTGGAATCCCACCAATGCTCAACACGGCAAATGGGGATCAAATAGCTTCCATCTTGGTGATATCGGCAATGTGAAACTCGATGCGAAAGGAAAGGGAACGATTACCGTCACCACTGACCTATGGACATTGGGTGGAAATGCCGACAAGAATATTTTAGGCAAAGCGATGATTGTACATGGCGGAACGGATGATTACACAACGCAACCAACAGGTAATGCCGGCTCAAGGATCGGTTGCGGATTGATACAGGTGAAATAATGATTGGTTCAACTAAGGATCGCTCCTTTAATGTATGGTTGTCATATACAATAGCCCTTTGGCTAAGGTCAATGAGCTATGCAATGCTTCGCAATAGGCTCCGTAGGAGCGGCGTTTTGGTTGTAGCAACAAATAATTATTGGTGGTGAACCCTGTCAGTGCGACGTTTCAAAACTGCGTACCGATCGCACTTAGCAATCTATATTTTCCTGTTTCTGCCAAAACACCGCCTCCGCGAGCCGAAACGTCATAACGACCACGTTGGGAAATGGTTCTCCGCGGATCTTAGTATTTCGCAGGACAATGATTCATTTCTTAAAACAATTTGACCAGTTTTGTTCCATCCAATAGTTCCATCGCTGTCTTCGTTTGCCAGTCATACAACATTAATTTATTTTCTTCTTCCGATTTTATATAGATCAACTTCCTGGCTTTTGCATTGTACTTTACCGGTGTGGCATTGACTCCTTCTATTTTTTGGCGATTGGTTCCATCGGCTTGTATCATCATCAATTCACCGGGTGATCGTGTGTAGATAATGGTGTTATCATCGATCCAGGAAGGAAAATAATTATGCGTAACAGTATCCCTTGTCAGGTTCGTGTGTACGCTTCCGTTTACGTCGGTCAGCCATACCTGGTCATGCCCGTCGCCTTTTTCAAAATAGTAAACGATCCGTTTGCTGTTGGGGCTCCATTGCGGATCAAAACTTTTATGCATGCCGCTCCGGGTAATTTGTTTTCCTTGTTGGCTTGCCAGGTCAAATACAAAGATATCGGTAGCTGATATTCCGGCCTCCTTCTTTGTGATGTTGTAAACTAATTTTTTTCCATCAGGCGACCAGTCGAGCCCATACTTCCCGAGCGTATCGGTTGTAAGGGAAGTTTCACTCTTCGAGTCCATGTGGTAGAAATAGATGGTCGATCCTATTTTTTCAGTTCTTTTGAGAAAGGCGATGGTTTTTCCATCCGGCGAACTGGTAAGATTGCTGCCATCATCAAATAAGTAAGCCAGGCCGGCGGTTTGGAGATTGTACAAATAGACTTTTGAGTAGAATGGAGCCTGGTGATCTGTTTTGTGATGCTTTACGATGCCCAGCAAAATGGCCTTTCCATCCGGCATCCATTTGACAGATGAAATGCGGGTGGTATAATTGGTATCGATATCCTTCGTTTGTGCCGGCAGGCGGAAAGCCAGTGCGATGATCAACAGTGGCGCCAGTATACTTTTCATAAAAGATTTTCTGCAAAGCAACCATTTATTAAAAGTGGTTCAACAGGAACTAGACGTATGGCAGGAGTTTGTTGATGAACGACCATTTTGGCAATATTATGAACTTCTGTAAAACCGGTGGATACTATTGTTTAGGCCGCCATGGCTCTACCGGAAATTTTTCGCCAGCATCATTTACCCTGGAGAATTTTCCGTTTTCCACCAGTAAGGCTTCTGAATGACCATCGGCATGATGCACATCCGTGTTGAAGAGTTTTCCATCGAACAGCGAACTGATGTTCTTCGCAATAATAGTATGGCCGGTACTAATCTGGCGGACGTTATAAAATTTTAGGGTACTATCTATTTGCTCTATCGTGGCTTTTGGGTACCCGGTATAGTAGCCCCTGTACCAAAAGGGGCCAAGATCACTAAAAAAAATATCCAGGAAGGGATCAGTATATTCTACCGCAGAATCCCGGTAATGGGGCCTGATCTGCTCGTTGAGTTTTTTAAGAGGTATTAACATCTCATTCAGGTAAGGAGAGATGCCGCCATGCGCAAACAGGATATTGCCAACACGTTCTACCACGTTTTTCGTAGCCAGCCAGCGGCCAATTTCAGTATCGGGACCAAACAGTTGCTTATAAGGCAGGTTCATCAAAGCGGCATGTTCCGGATATCGGGACTGTACATAACGAAGATCACCGCTCATGTTCATGATCTCATGATTACCCAAAATATAATGAACATAGCCGCCGGCGGCTTTTGCCTTTTCTTCAAGTGAATAGATGAGCCACAATACTTCGGTCA
>JANOCH010000219.1:0-21055 GCA_031412015.1 Chitinophagaceae bacterium | reverse complement strand
AGCGATACTTTGCGGCTGACCAGTGATCACTGGCGAGGTTGTAACTATCAGGCTTGCATTGTTACTCGTTACAGTTCCGTATGTATTGCTGACTACTACTGAATAATTTCCTGCATTCGCAGTTGTCACCGGGGAAACAGTGTAGGTTGAATTGGTCGCGTCGCTGATGTTCACGTTATTCCTTTTCCATTGGTAAGTTAATGAGCCGGTGCCAGTCGCCGTAACCGCAAATGTGGCTGAGCTTCCCTCGGCCACAGTAATACTTTGCGGCTGACCGGTGATCACCGGCGAAGTTGTAACTGTCAGGCTTGCAGTACTACTCGTTACAGTTCCGTATGTATTGCTGACTACTACTGAATAATTTCCTGCATTCGCCGTTGTCACTTGGGAAACCGTGTATGTTGAATTGGTCGCGCCGCTAATGTTGACGCTATTCCTTCTCCACCGGTAAGTTAATGTGCCGCTACCTGTTGCCGTAACTCTAAAAGTCGCTGAACTTCCCTGTGTAACAGTAATACTTTGCGGTTGGCTGCTGATCACCGGTGAAGCGGTAATAGTCAGGGTAGCATCAGTACTGGTCACATTTCCATATGCATTGCTAACGACTACGGAATAATTTCCCGCGTTCGCTGTTGTCAGAGATGAAATACTGTATGTTCCACTATTGGCGCCGCTGATATTGACACCGTTTCTTCTCCACTGGTATGATAGCGGCGCTGTTCCTCCTGCACTAACGCTAAAAGTTACTGCACCTCCCTGCGCGACTGTGACGCTTTGGGGTTGGCTTGTGATGACGGGTGAAGATGTTACGGTAAGTGTAGCGTTGTTACTTGTTACCGAGCCATAATTATTGCTAACGACCACAGAATAAGTTCCGGCGTAAGCAGATGTAACGTTAGAAACGCTGTATGATGAACTGATAGCTCCATTGATGTTGACGCCATTTCTTCTCCACTGATAGCTTATCGTAGCGGTACCGGTTGCATTGACGCTGAAGGTTGCCGTGCTACCCTGTGCTACGGTTATAGTTTGTGGCTGGCTTGTTATGGCCGGCGAAGAGCTAACCGTCAGCGTTGCTGTATTGCTGGTGACGGATCCGGCTGCATTGCTGACAACAACAGTATAGTTTCCCGCACTGGCCGTAGTTACAGATGTAATGTTGTAAGAGGAATTGGTCGCGCCACTGATGTTGACACCATTCTTCCTCCATTGATAAGTTAAGGATCCGCTGCCGGTGGCTGTTACACTGAATACGGCATTGCTGCCAGCGGCAACAGTGACGCTTTGAGGTTGGGTGTTGATAACAGGCAAGGTCGCTGCGGCTGCAAAGTTTGCTGTGAAACTCACGTTATTTTCAGGTGTGGCAAATGTCTGTGTTTGCGATCCTCCATTCGACCAGTTGCTATAGGTATAGGAAACTGAATTTTGGGATTGAGTAGATGTTGTACCGATACTTCTTAATATACCTTCCACACTGGTAACGGTCAATGGTGCTGTAAATGGCTGACCATCTAATGTCACTTGCAGACCTTGCGGATTTGTATTTAATGTGATCGTTGAGGTACGGGGAAGGATATCTCTGTAGGTGGTATCTCTCGCACCATCCGGATCAGTAACTACTAAATACAAACGATAAAATACATTTGAAGCAGTTTCTCCGGCATTGGGAATAGTAAACGATCCACTCGTGGAAGCCGTTGTTGCGGAGGGACCCGGATGCGTATGTGAGTCGTGGTGAAAAATAGTATACCAGGTGAAAGAACCACCGCCCAATGTTCCGTCTTCCGGATCAGATGCAGTACCGCTAAAGTTAATTGTCTGTCCACCGCCATAGGTGGCACCCGAAGCAGGAGAGGAGATCGTTGCAACAGGAGGTTGATTAGGTGATGTCACCGTTAGCGTTGCGTTATTGCTGGTGACGCTTCCTCCTGAATTGGTTACTACCACTGAATAGTTTCCCGCAGTCGATGTGGTTGCATTTGAAATAGTAAAACTGGAATTGGTAGCGCCATTGATATTGACGCCATTTTTTCTCCACTGGTAACTTATGGTAGCAGTGCCGTTAGCGGATACGCTGAAGGTTACACTGTTTCCCTGGGCAACGGTTGCGCTTTGCGGTTGATTAGTGATCGTGGGTGCTGATGAACCGCCGGCATACACGATCTTGTAAACCGCACTATTATCCCTTGAAAGAAAATACAGATTTCCGTCTGTACCCGTTACGATTGATAAAGCACTACCCGCGATATTACTGGCAAAATTGGAGCGACTGCCGCCGGACGATAACATATCGATCCAGTTATTACAAAAATCCATATAGAAATACCTTCCGACATAAGTAGATGGATAATTGGTTGAAGAAGGATTAAAGAAAGTGCCACCTGTTATAGCGCATCCATTTCCTACACCACCACCATGGGAATAGGCATAGACGGGATTGCTAAAAGAGGAGCTTCCATTGCCTTCTGTTTGGGGCCAACCAAAATTTTTGCCACCGGAACTGGCATCATTGATCTCTTCCCAATTGCTGGCGCCTACATCATTTACATATAATTTTCCTGTACCGGGTTGAAATGCGATTGTATATGGATTTCTCAAACCATATGACCAGATCCTTTGCTGCTGATTATTACCTGAAGTAAAAGGATTCCCTGATGGAACGCTTCCATCCGGATTGATACGCAATAATTTTCCATGATAGGTGTCGGTGCGTTGTGAATAAGCGGCGTCCGCATTTTCACCAACACCGATATATAATTTTCCATCGGGTCCAAATTGCATGGTGCCACCATTGTGATTGGTGGCGCCACTTAAAGGATCCAGATTAAGGAGAACCTGTTCACTTCCCTGTACCGCCACATCACCACTTGCCGTAAACCGGCTGATACGGTTATTCGCACCGGATGATAAAGTATAATAGAGGTAGATATAATTATTAGAAGAGAAATTGGGATCGAAAGCGATACCTATTAAACCCCTTTCGCCCGAAGAACTTACTGACAGACTTATAAATGGTTGCTGCAATAATGTGCCATTCTTGATAATGCGTAGCTGACCTGATTGCTGCGCAACAAAAATTCTTCCATCGGGCGCAAAGGCCATTACCGTTGGATTACTAATGCCATTTGTTACCATCACCTGGCTGAATCCGGATGGAAGTGACTGCGCCTTAACGTTTGTTGTATTGATCAAAAAAAGTGCGGTGAAAGAAAGAAAAAACAAGCAGAGGTTTTTTCTGAGTTTCGTTTGCTGGCAAGCTATCACATAACTACTAACCCGGTACGGAGGTATAGGTTTTTGCATAAAATAATTTTTAGTTTAATAGGGAATGAAATCAAGCTAAGAAGGCATACGCTATGCCACACTTCTTAATTAAGTATAACGTGTTGAAAGTTGACCACCCTTTATAGCGAAGCCCTTTAAATTACAACGGTGCCAGACTGTTTACTTAAGACCGTCGTTGAATAGTTGAAGAGGTATTCAACAAAATTAGTTTTTCAAAGAAAGTATTGAAATTGAAGGAGAATGTCAGGGACAAATGAGATTTTAAATTTATCGGTTTACTTAAAATCCTTCCTTCTATTATCGGGGAGAAGCAGCTTGTAAAAATGCAAATTTATTTTCGGTACTTATGTTATCTATAATTAAGATATGTTAAGTTGATATTCTTTTTTATTGGAATTTAACCGGTAAAGGGGTTCAAAATCAGCAGTATTTTGTTAATTAAAATTATTTATTGGGGAAAATGTTGCTCAATAGAGTTAAAGTGTTAACGCCACCGTTTGACGATTTGTTACGCATAATTCACAAAAATCAGTAATTGAAATTAAATTCATTCTACCCGAAACTCACCCTTCGGCAAGCTCAGGGTGACGGCTTCCTTCTTCTATCTTGATCAATATTATATACCTGGGTTGAAAGGTAATTGGGGATTAAACGTTTTTCAAACTATACTGAACTGTTTGCTGCCCCATCAAAATCTGTACTTCATGTGTTTTGTTGTCATTGATAAGAGAAATAGATTCTGAGTCTTCTTCAACGCCATCGACGATTAATTTTGTTTTTGACAGGTCTCCTTTAGGCAATTGTATAAGTTCAATATGATAAAGAGTATCCCGGAAACGATATTTTAATTTTACAGCATTCCACTCAGCGGGGATACACGGTGCAAAACTTAAACTATCTCCTTTTCGTTGAAGACCTATGAATGATTCGATAATGAGCTGGTACATCCAACCAGCAGAGCCGGTATACCAGGTCCAGCCACCACGGCCTTTATGTTTTGGTTCCGCATACACATCCGCCGCCATTACATAAGGCTCTACTTTGTATATCTCATTTTTTTCCGCATTGTTTCCACGGTTTACAGGATTGATCATCTTTAATAGTTCCCATGTTCTCTTCCTGTCGCCCAATGACGCGAAAGCCATCACCAGCCAGATAGCGGCATGTGTGTATTGCCCACCGTTCTCTCTCACGCCGGGAACATAACCTTTTATGTAACCGGGGTTCATATCTGATTTATCAAAGGGTGGATCAAACAATTGTATCAATCCATCTTCTTTACGTATCAAATATTTTCCTGCTGACTCCATCGCCATTACTGAACGATCCGGTTCACCAGCCCCGGATATAACGGACCAGCTTTGCGCAATAGAATCTATTTTGCATTCTTCGTTTTGTTTTGAACCCAAAGGAAGTCCATCATCAAAATATGCACGACGATACCACTCTCCATCCCACGCATGTTTATTTATATTTCTTCGGAGCGTGTTTGCCTGTGTACGGCATTCTTCCGCAAACAACGTATCATTTTTCAGCAAGGCGATCTCTTCAAACCTCACCAGTATATCATATAAGAAAAACGCAAGCCAAACACTCTCGCCTTTTCCGTGCTGTCCCACTTTATCCATGCCATCATTCCAGTCTCCTGATCCGATTAATGGCAAACCATGTTCACCAAACCTCAAACCATGTTCAATGGCTTTGACACAATGCTCGTATAAATTCTCCGACACATCGGACCTGATCGGAAGATCGTAATAAGATTCTTCAAATGCATTTAATAAGCGACCCTCTAAAAAAGGAATATTCTCTTCCAGGATTTCCTGGTCGCCGGTAACCGTTATATATTTCGAGGCTACGAAGGGCAGCCACAGGTAATCATCGGAACAGGTAGTCCGAACCCCCCGTCCCTTTGGCGGATGCCACCAATGCTGCACATCACCCTCTTTGAATTGCCTGGAAGCGCATAACAGAATTTGTTCCCTGGCAAGATTCGGTTTTGTATGCAAGAGTGATAACACATCCTGTAACTGGTCGCGGAATCCAAACGCTCCACCCGATTGATAGAACCCGCTTCTTGCCCATATACGACAAGCTAGTGTTTGGTAATTCAACCATCCATTGGTAAGTATATTGGTGGCGGTATCCGGCGTTTCTACCTGGACAGCGCTTAAGGTTTCTTCCCAATACTTCTTTACTTTTTCCAACGAATTTTTAGCGGCCAGTGTTCCTTCAAATTGCTGAATGATCGCCAGTGTATCATTGATGTTTTTTCCTGCGCCCAGGCGGAATACGATTTCTTTTTCTTCTTCCTCCGCCAATTCAAATGAAACCTGTAATGCCGCGCATGGATCCAGAGCTGCCCCGATCTTTCCTGATAGCTTCGTTCTGTTCATCGCTTCAGGATTGGCAAGCGTTCCATTTCTTCCAATAAATTCAGCACGGTCGGTAGTAAAAGTTCTGTTGTCATCATTTACGTCAAAAAAAGCGGACCTTCTTTCAAATTCAGGACTATAGGCATTCTTCGCAAGAATTGACCCGCTGCGTATATCCATTTCAGTGATAGTATGCATCTGGTATTTTGAGCGCATATCACCCAGTACCCATTCCACATACCCTGTTGCTGACATGCGTCGTGTCCTGTTTGAATGATTCTGGATCTTTAATACGATAAATTTTATGGGCGCATCTTTATCTACGTATACGGTCATGGTGGATGAAATGCCGTCTTCAATATGATCAAAAATACTGTAGCCAAATCCATGCTTTGTAACATAAGCTGAATTCCCTCCGCAGGGAAGGGGCGACGGAGACCAGAATCTTCCATTTTCTTCGTCCCGCAGGTAAAATGCTTCTCCCTTTAAATCAGTAACAGGGTCATTGTTCCAGGGCGTTAACCTGATACCATGCGCATTATCCACCCAGGTATACGACATACCACTTTCGGTTACGATGGTTCCGAACTGGGGATTTCCCAATACATTGATCCAGGGAGCGTCCGTTCTTTTGGATGCTGTAGTTTGAATAATATATTCTTTTCCATTTTTCGAAAACCCACCGATGCCATTGAAAAATTGTAATTCTTCAGGCACTAAAACTTTTGTAACCGAAGGTGTATTTACCGTAGTATGAAATTTACTCGGGCTGAAGTAAGGAATAGAAGTCTTCAATTTATTACCCCTGTTGATCTGTTCTTCCAGCGTTCCCAGGCGATCCGAGATCACAACATGCGCCACTGTTTGAAATAATATCCGGTCCTCATTTGATATCTGGTCGGCGGAGCGAATAAATATTCCTCCAGGCTTATCCTTCAGGTCGGCAGTAATAGCGGGGGCCGCCAACCCATGTATACGGTCATGCAACTCCTGCCTGTATCCACCGTGATCATCATTCCAAATCACCAGGTCAACGATCAAACCTTTCAGGCGCCAGTAAGCATGCGCCTGTACTAATTGCCGCACTAATTCCACATTGGTTACATCTTCTATTTGCAAAAGAACGATTGGCAGATCACCGGAGATGGAGTAACTCCATAGGCCGGATTGTCCGCGATGGTTTTTTATAATGGTGGATGGATCTGAACGCAATGAAGCGTTGGCGAAAATGATGGAATTCGCAAGCTTATTATATAATTGAGCATCCGCTTCTACGGCATTAATTTGTCTCAGTATAACCTGGCTGTGTGTCCAGGCAAGTTCAAGTCCGCGGTTAGCAAAATTCCTGTCCTGGTATTTTTCTACCAGTATGTTACAAACTTCCTTCGTTTCCGCGATACCAAAAATCATATCAATGGTAGCGGACTCATGCGGTTCAATATATATACGGTATTGTATAGAAACAATGGGATCAAGTACAGAGCCACTGCTGTCGGATAATGTATCCCCCTGCCGGATCACTTTCGGGTTGTTAATAGTATTGCCCCTTCCGATAAATTCAGCTCTGTCCGTTTCGTAAGATACCTGTTGAATTTCCGCGTCATGCACCTTCATTAAGTGAAACATCCAGGGGTTATGTTCATCCGCAGATCTTGGACGTCTTGAACAGATGATCGCATGACGATGCTCATTGATTTCTGTTTGCACAAACAAATTATTAAAAGCGGGATGCGATTGGTCCGTCATGGAGGGTGCCAGTACTATTTCCGCATAGCTGGTTATTTCGATAAATCTTCTTTTGCGGGACCGGTTAGTGATATGAATTCTTCTTAATTCTATATCATCTTCCGGCGATACTACTATTTCAGTATGGGTTTCCAGCGAGTAATCCCTGCGGCGGAATTCCGCACGGCCCTGTGAAAAAACAGCTTCATAATTATCGCCTTCTTTTAAGCTGGGTTGAAAAGCAGTAGACCAGCTTCCATTACTATCAAGGTCACGTAAATAGCAATACGTTCCCCAGTTATCACAAGTGCAGTCTTCTCTCCAGCGGGTGAGTGCAATGTTTTTCCAGCGACTATAACCGCCTCCCGAATTGGTAACCATTACGTGATAACGGCCATTCGATAACAACTGTACTTCCGGTATAGGAGTATGTGGAGTGTTGATGACCCGCATTGATTCGCTTCCACCCGGCGTGACGCTTATATCAGCTTCATGCACCGTGGGAGAATAGAATGTAGTAACTCTTGGTATTCTTTCCTGTAATAATAATAAAGCGGATTTTACCTGTTCGTGCGATTCAAATCGTTTTTGCATGGGTTTATCACAGAGCAGGTAGGTTATCGATAATAAAGCCATGCCCTGGTGGTGTGCCATAAAAGATCTGATGACGGTATGGGTTGTTCTTCTCAGTAATCTTGATGATGTATAATCTATCGCTTCATAAAAACCATATTTACCTTCAAATCCCTGTTCTTTCATTACCCTTAGGTTGTCATAAGCATCTTCCGGCGCTACCATTAGCGCCATCACCGTTGCATAAGGCGCAATGACAAGGTCTTCGCCTAATCCACGTTTAAATCCCAGCCCCGGTACGCCAAATGCACGGTATTGGTAATTGAGGTTGGCATCCACCATATTGTAGCCTGATTCTGATATACCCCAGGGAACGCCACGTTTTCTGCCGTATTCAATTTGCTTTTGTATTACGGCTTTATACGTTTGATCAAGCAAGGTATTTTCATAAGAGGGCATCACCAGCAATGGCATCAGGTATTCAAACATAGATCCGCTCCACGATAAAAGAATAGGCGTAGTACCTGCATTCGTCAATTGCCGGCCCAATGCAAACCAGCTTTGTTGTGGCAATTTACCCTGGGCAACGGCTATAAAACTCGCCAATCTTGCTTCTGAAGCCAGGAGGTCATAAAAACTATTATCTCTCCGGTGTTCGTCCGCGTTGTAACCTATCGCAAGCAGATGCTGTGTTTTGTCAAATAGAAAATCAAAATCAATCGCGGAAAGTTCCCTGCATATTAGTTCAAGGCGCGCCACTCTTAGTATCATTTCTTTCGCACGTCTTGCAGATTCAGTAATACCTGACCGGAAGCTATCGAGCCATTTGGTTTCTTCGGGGATGTTTTCCGGGTAATAACAATTGACTATTTTATTTAATAATGATT
The DNA here is from genome assembly GCA_031412015.1 of Chitinophagaceae bacterium. Lineage (GTDB taxonomy): Bacteria > Bacteroidota > Bacteroidia > Chitinophagales > Chitinophagaceae > Terrimonas_B. Next base: position 12,210 of record JANOCH010000219.1, on the reverse strand, counting down.
CTTCAAGTCTCGCCAGTTGATTTAAGGTAGGCACAGCCGGCAGATCAGGTAGCAGAGATTCAAATTTTGAAGGCGCCGCCGGTAAAGATAGCCAGGGAAAAAAAGTGCTGATATCCTGCTTGATATTTTTTATTTGAATAACCAGTTTTTCGGCCCACCAATCGTCTTCATCATCGGTATCAAGATCCAATTTTATAAGAATATCTTTAACGGACTGATCGATCTTATCCAGGTAATTTTTAAGTAATGCTAAGTTCTGAATATGTAAATGTGAATTTTCCTGGATATCCTCCTGCAGTTGCTTAAGTAGCGAGATGTCCGGAGTTTTTTCAATCAGAATACCAATGGCATCTATTATTCCTTCAAATATATTTTCCTGGATTATTTTGTTATCGGGTATTTTCAGAAGGCCTTGTCGTAAGGTCAACAGGCTTCCAACAAAATTTCCGCTGTCAACAGTCGAGATATATCTTGGTGCAAGCGGTACCAATGAAACAGTGTCATACCAATTATACAAATGTCCCTGGTACTTCTCCATGCGCTGAAGAGTATCCAGGGTGTTGGAAGTTCGTTCTACAAGAACAGTATTGGTGATATATCCAAAGTCCCAGGCTGAAAGATTGGATAACAATGACAATCCTATATTAGTAGGAGAGGTGCGATGCGCAATTCTTTCTACCGGGTGTTCCTGGTAATTGTCCGGCGGCAGCCAGTTATCTTCTTTGCTGACGAAGTTTTCAAAAAAGCCCCATATTTTTCTTGCAAGCTTTCTAAGGTAAATAGTTTGATCGCCTGATATGGCGGTTTTCTTTTCAGCGGAAGGACGGCTTATGTACCAAACTATAAAGGGAGAACCATACCAGGTCGCTAAAAACGGAAAGGCGGTAAGCAATACAAGCGGGAAATAATAAGCCAGGAATGCAAAAATCACAACCGCTAAGAAAGGTGCAAACCACATTTTCTTATATACACTGATGATACCTTTTGGATTAAACTGGTAGTTATCCGAAGGGTTCCATTGTAATAATTTTTTTCGGGATATAACCATCCGCCAGGTAGTAAGCAATATCGCGTGAGTATTAATGTAGGCCTCATAAGGAAGACAAGCGATACTGATGACATGCTGGATCAAACTATCTTTCAGGGAACGGCTGGTATAGATCAAATGCTGAATGAAAAGAACATCCGATGGCTTACGAAATAATTGCCAGGAAAAATTAATGATCGTCGGAAGAAATATGATCCCAACAATGGTTAAGCTCCAGAAGACCGGGTTTTTCAATACTATCCACCCGGTCAAAAGAATGGCCAGCAATGAAACAGGTACAAGGCTGCGACGGATGTTATCGAATATTTTCCATTTGGACAGCGCAGAAAGTGGATTTTTATGCAGTCGCTTATCGGATCCGGGTACAAAGGGTGTAAACCAGCTGGCGATTTGCCAGTCACCTCTTATCCACCGATGACGTCTTTGAATATCGGCGATATAGGATGATGGATATTCTTCATACAATTGTACATCCGTTATTAAGCCGGCTCTCGAATATGAACCTTCCAGAAGATCGTGACTTAAAATACGGTTTTCAGGAAATCTGCCTTTTAGCGTCTTTTCAAAAGTCGCTACTTCGTATATCCCTTTTCCGATAAATGATCCCTCCTTAAAAAGATCCTGGTAGACGTCCGATGTTGCCTTGGTGTACGGGTCAGTGGCCGGTTCATTACCATGTATCCTGCTATAAATAGAACTGGGTGCAATGGGTAAACTATTTGAAACTCTTGGTTGAAGAATAGAATAACCTTCAATAACCCGTTTCTTTTTTTGTGAGTACACTGGCTGATTCAGTGGATGCGCCATGGTGCCTATCATTTTCCAGGCGACATCCCTGGGTAATAGTGTATCGGTATCGAGTGTAATAATATATTTTACAGAGCTGTATATACTTTCATCACCGACGATCACGGAGAAAAAATCTTTTCCATTTCCCTGTATCAACGCATTTAACTCTTCTAATTTTCCACGTTTGCGTTCATGGCCCATCCATATTTTATCACGGGCATTCCAGCGGCGTGGGCGATGAAAAAGAAAAAAAGTATCATCGCCGGGCCGCTCATATTTCCGGTTGAGTGCTATTATTTTATTTTGAATCAATTCAAGTAATGGCTCATCGTCTGCCAGCTGTTCTTCCTTCGCATCTTTAAAATCCGTTAACAACGCAAAAGAAAGATTCGCATCGCGGTTCGCTAAAAATCGTACTTCCAGGCTTTCTACCAAATCGGAAATACTGCCGCTATTGGTAAGCATGGTAGGAATGACTACCATACTACGACATTGATCAGGTATTCCTTTTGAAAAATCCATCCTCGGCAATAATGATGGTTCTGACAATATAGTGGCCAGCCAATTTATGAGTGCCGTAGTTAATTGACTGGTAGCTAAAAACAGAACAACTCCGAATGCAATAAGCATCCAGTCATTAAGACCTTCGTGGTAAGCTTTTGCAATAAGTCCCCAGCTAAGAAAGGCTGATAGAAGTATTATCCCGCCCGTGTAAGCGACAAGAGGTATCTTATTGACAAATTTTTGACAACGTTCTTTGAAGGTAGAACGCATTTTGGCTTCCTTTTCAATTTTCGACATCCCCTTGCCGATAAGAAAATAACCTACATGTGCGGTTCCCTGCCCCATATTTATTTCAGCCATCTTCAGCGCTGATTGAACAGCCATTTCAGCCACCTCCTTTTCTGACAACTCGCTTTTCTTGGCGATTCTCTCGACCGCATGACGGTATTGGTCGCGGGTGTGAAAGTCCATTTGGCTATAAGTACCGTGGATATCCTGCAGCAATACCTGTTCAACAACACTGGTGCTTTCTACAAAATCTCGCCAATCAGTGGTACTTAAAAAGCGCAGGCTGCTTATGCTGTTGCTGATAGATACCTGGTCCGCCGCCTGCTTTTGATTCTCCAGTTGAATTAATAAGGTAGTGCTTTGCCCTTCTTCAGCAAGTCGTTGTTCGATCCAGTTTAAGGCCAGCGTAAACGCACTTCCGTTTTCCTGCAACTTTCTTGTTAGTTCTGCTACAAAAGAACTTTCCATTGGGGGTTCATCCCTTACCATGTCCGCAATCACCAATACTAAATTTTTGGGATTGTTTTCTACCGCCTCCATCATGGCATCCGCCCATTTTGCCGCCAGGGCTTTGTTTGCGATGTCTACGGATATTTGGATAGAAAGACGGCGCAGGTTTTCTAACAAAGCCAGCCTGAGCATAATGGGGATAGCCCATAATTCACCCAATTGCAGGGGGTTTATCTGCTGGTAACTATTAATAAACCGGGTAAGGGTTACCAGGTTTACATGACCATCACTGTGGGAAATAATTTCCACAGCGATGTCGTAAATACGTGGCAAACCTGCAGATGGTCCTTTTAGTAGCTGCGGCAATCCGATACTATAGCCCTTGGGTAAATGCTTTTTAGCGGTGTATATCTGTTCTTCGATCAGGTAAAAATTATCCAAAAGCCACTCTGCCGCGGGAACGACGGCTATATTATTCTTTACCGTATCCGTCAAAATGGCGTGCACCTCTAACAAGATGCTTTCGTTCTCGGCCAGTCGCTTCAACAAATGTTCCGATGGATTTGCAGATAACAGGCTATGCTTTTTTGCAAGCGCCATGGCATGCTGTTCCAGCTGTTCTTCCGTAAACAACTCAGACCTTAAAGGGAGTTTTTCATTCGGATTTTGGGAGTTGCCGGTCGAGCCAAAAAAGGGGTCAATGATATTTTTTTTCAATGCATTAATGGCATGAGGAAGCATTTGAAAGAGATCTTTTTGCTTGTTTTTGCCCTGGTATACTTTCATTCTTAGAATATCTTTTTACATAACACAATGACGATTATAACATTGAAGCCTTAATTATATAACTAATATCATGCCCTTACTTCGATTGCGCTGGTTAGCTAAAAGAGCATAAATATTCAGAAGAGGAAAAAACAAAGGATGCGAAACGAGGGTTTGACAGGAAAATCCCTTTTTGTAAAGGTAGACAAACCCAGCGGGGCAAATCCTGAAGAATTTTACGAAAAAATTTGTTCAAACAAACCACTGGACAAAAGAGAAAGTAAGACTGGAAATTCTGGAACTTGCTCCCTTAACCTGGAGGACTAGTGTTATTGAGGATGACGTCTTCGGAGGTTTCCTGATTTTGATCAGGTTAGACTGGTTTATTTTCTTAAAAAAAACTTTAGTTGTAGCTTTAATTTCAGGCTAGAATTAACGTTTTCAGTCATTGAAAATTGACTTGGTCCCGGCCAGAAAAAGTATTATCTAAAAAGTCTGCCTTATGTACGACCTGCCAACGGCTCCTGGTTTATCCATTATCAATTCAAACAGCACCGTCGATGATCTAACTGCCCCCATCGAAGAAGGTATTGCATTTAAAAGAATACAGGAACAATTTAAGGAACAGTTTGAAAAAGCCTATCCTGATAAACTGGCAGCCAAAACCGTCATCGTTATTCCATCGCTTACGCTTGACCAGGAAATTCTTTCCAAAGTAAAAGGGGTGGTTCATTATGAAGAGCGCCTTTTATGTATGCTTATGTTGCTGCGCATGCCGCGTACACATGTGGTGTACCTGACTAGTACCACTATCGATCCTGTTATTATAGACTACTATCTTCACCTTCTTCCCGGAATTACAGGCTACCATGCAAAGCAAAGACTCACCCTGTTATGTTGCTATGATGTGTCCACACAGTCGCTTACGGAGAAAATTTTAGCACGTCCGCGCCTGATCGAAAGAATCAGGAACAGTATTCCGCCCGGCCATTCGGCGCATATGGCTTGCTTTAATGTAACATGTCATGAACGTACACTCGCGGTGAAACTGAATATTCCCATTTTTGGGTGCGATCCGGATTTGCTTGACCTTGGCAGTAAAAGTAACAGCAGGAAGATATTCAGGGAATGCGGTCTGCCAGTTCCACCCGGGTTTGAAGATTTGCACACGACGGAAGATATTGTAACTGCGTTGGCTGAATTAAAACGTCAGAATCCGGGCATGCGAAAAGCAGTTGTGAAAATGAATGATGGTTTTTCAGGTGAGGGTAATGGTATTTTTTCTTTTGGGGGAATTGAACAGCAAGTGGATTGGAATCAATGGATAAAAAATGAATTGAATAGCAGGTTGAGAATGGTGGCGGATGATCTTGACTGCGAAACCTTTTTGTTCAAGTTTAGGGAAATGGGGGGGATCGTTGAAGCTTTTGTGGAAGGGGATATTAAAGAATCGCCTTCTGTGCAATGCAGGATCGATCCGGATGGTGTTTGCCGGGTTGCTTCAACCCATGATCAACTGCTTGGCGGTGAGAGCGGGCAGGTTTTTATAGGCGCTTATTTTCCTGCACAACCGGCCTATGCGGTTGCCATAAGCAGGATGGGAAGCAAGGTTGCCGAAGCGTTGAAGCAAAGAGGAGTGCTGGGCCGGTTTGCGGTCGATTTTATTTCAGTAAAAGAAAAAGGTGAATGGAAGCATTATGCTATCGAGATTAATTTGCGTAAAGGAGGCACAACACATCCTTTGCTGATGTTGCAGTTCTTAACCGATGGAGCTTATGATGCGGAAAAAGGTTTGTATTACACAGCTAACGGACAGGTTCGTTACTATTTCTGTTCCGATAATTTAAAGAGTGACAGGTATAAAGGACTAACACCGCATGATCTTATTGACATTGCGATGATAAACGACCTGCATTTTGACGGCACTCACCAGGAAGGAGTGATCTTTCACTTGATCGGCGCCCTCTCACAATTTGGGAAGCTGGGTGTGATTTGTATCGGAAGTTCAGCTGACCGCGCAAGAATGTACTATGACCGGATTGTTGCGGTGCTTGACAAAGAAGGGCGACAATTGTGAATTATCGATTGCTGTTGAATAATGCCTTCGAATATGCCGATATACTGAAAAACACGTGGGAGTTATCCACCCGGAGAAACATTTTGGCCAGGTATTTCATTCCGGCTACTATTCATCAGTTACAATGCAGGTCGATATCTGATCAATCCTTTGACTCCTCCAGGTCATCGTGATTATCTCCACCGAGACTGTAATAATTATTCTCTTCATCCTCTTCACCAATTTCTTCATTACTGTCATCCAGTTCAGCACCCGGTACATCCAAATCGCTTCCAGACAAATCATCTTCAAACCCTTTCTCGTTCATAGCAGTTTCATCCACAGGGTTGTCGGTAATAACGGAATTGTCATCAGGGTTGATATTTTCCACCTTTTTACTTTTGGTATAAATGTCTTCTTCCGGGCCGTATAGTAGTGATGCCGGTAATCCGTCATCAGGAACATCAGGTTTGGGAGATGGTTTCTTTTTCATACTATGAAATTTTATCGATCTTCAAAATAGTTGTTAAAGTAAGTTACCAAATAAATAGCTTTTAAGTTTATAATAATGATGACAAAGAACAGGCCATTTTATGGTGCTGTTATATTTAATTGAAAGGTAAGCTTGCTGAAAATTGAAAAATCCCGGTTTGGTAACACTGCATTTGATTTTATCCCTCAAATAAAAAAAGCCATTGCTTTTAACAATGGCTTTAAAAAGACTCTTTTTACTGGACGGTAAAAAACAAGAAGTTGACCGGAATTGGATTTTCTTGGTTAATCAGGATTGTTGGATACGATTCTTCAGGATGATATTGGATAGATTGATATGGTTATTATCAATCAACTTCTGGTACAAACATATAAAGCGATCGATGCCTGTACAAGAGAAAATGTACCCCCGGCGTCATGAAAATCTACGTTTTAAAGGGTAAGTATTTAAACCCGGTAATCCCTATAGACTGTCTATCAGGGATTCCAATAAAAAAAGGACCGGGGTTTGTTCCCGGTCCTTTACAATATCATTAAACTAATTCTAAAGATGTATCGCTTCGCCGTAGGCTACTTCAATAGCATCCTTTACGCTTTCGCTGATCGTCGGGTGGGGGTGAATACTGTTGAGTATCTCATGGTGCGTGGTCTCTAACTTACGACCAACTACCGTTTCAATAATTATTTCAGTGACATTATATCCGATCATATGTGTACCCAGCCACTCGCCGTATTTCGCATCAAAGATCACTTTTACAAAACCTTCTGTATGTCCTGCTGCAGACGCTTTACCCGATGCACTTAACGGGAACTTGCCCACTTTGATCTCATAGCCGGCATCTTTAGCTTGTTTTTCGGTGAGACCTACAGATGCTATCTCAGGTGAACAATAGGTACAACCCGGTACATTGCCATAATCAAGACCTTCCGGTTGGTGATTATATTTCTTTTCGTTGTATGCGATCGCTTCTGTGCAAATAATACCTTCTTTAGTCGCCACATGTGCCAATGCCTGGCCGGGAGCACAATCACCGATTGCATAAATTCCCGGAATATTGGTTTGATAATATTTATCAACCACGATGCGGCCTTTATCCGTTTTAATTCCCATTTCCTCAAGGCCAATACCTTCAATATTGGCAGCCACACCCACTGCGCTAAGCAATATATCCGCTTCTAGTGTTACTTCGCCACTCGCCGTTTTTACTTTTGCTTTTACGCCATTGCCGGAAGTATCTACAGATGTTACTTCACTGCTCACCATTATATCAACACCATTTTTCTTTAAGCTTTTTTCCAGCTCTTTGGAAACATCTTCGTCTTCCACGGGCACTACCCTTGGTAAAAATTCAACGATGGTCACTTTCGTTCCAAAACTGTTGTAGAAATAACCAAACTCTACTCCAATAGCTCCGCTACCCACCACGATCATGGATTTAGGTTGCTCCGGTAAACTCATGGCTTCGCGGTAGCCGATGATCTTTTTACCATCTTGTTTTAATGCCGGCAATTCACGGCTTCTGCCGCCGGTAGCTATGATGAGATGTTTGCCTTCAACTATTTTTTTACTGCCGTCTGCGCCGGTCACTTCCACTTTTCCTTTGGCCACTATTTTACCGAAACCCATCACGACATCGATCTTATTTTTGCGCATCAGGAACTGAACGCCTTTACTCATTTTATCAGCTACACCACGGCTGCGTTTAATGATGGCGGCGAAATCATGCGTGCCTGTAGCATTGATACCAAAATCTTTGGCATGTTTGATATCTTCATTTACCTGGGCACTTTTTAATAAGGCTTTGGTTGGGATACAACCCCAGTTGAGACAGACACCTCCGAGGCTTTCTTTTTCAATGATCGCTGTTTTTAAACCTAATTGAGATGCACGGATAGCCGCCACATATCCACCGGGGCCGCTACCGATCACCACTACATCGTATGCCATAGTATTCTATAATTTGATTAATGATCCCGAAGCTTCGGGAAGTTGAAAAATAAATGAGTGCGAAGCTACTTGAAATGGGGGAATCCGGCAAAACCGCTCTTTTGGGGTTGTGCCTCAGTTTACGTTCACGCACAGTTTGCTGCGTTCATAGAGATAGATAAGCCAAGCGTTCCCGGTGTACTCCGCGTGATATTTTCTAATTGACCAACCACCTCTTTTTTGAAGCTGAGATATATTTTGATGAACATAGATATATAACAGAAAACCGAATTCGATTTCCTAAAAAAAAGGGGAAATCGAATTCGGTTATTTTCCTTTCTAATAAAAGGGTTTACTCGGCTATAGTTAACTTAAAAGTGGTCAGCACCGGCAAATGATCTGAATAAGTCACAGGTAGCACTTCCATATTTACCACGCTCCAATTGCCTCTTTTAGTAACAAAGGCATAATCAATTCGCTTTTTGGGTTCTTTTGAGCTAAAAGTATTTTGAGGATTCAGGCGCAGTCCGGCGGCATCTTTCCAATACTGCATCATGACCGGGTAAGGTGCCTCTGAATTTTCAAAGTTAAAGTCGCCGCAAACAATGGAGGGTACCAGCAGACCCCGGTATATATTAGTTACTGCTTCCGCCTGGGCTACCCGGTTCTCGTTGAACTCGTGGCAAAAATGAGTGCCACCAATGATGATGTTTTGGCCATTCGTCAAACGGGTATTTGCATATATCAAGGAACGTGGCTCGCCACCGGCAGGAGAGGGGAGCAAAGCTACTTGTGGGTGCAAAGGATTTTTGGACAGCAGGCCTTCGCCATAACCGCCGCTATCATAGTCCATGGCTTTGCCGAAATAGCCATACATACCGGTTTTGGCCGCCAGTTCTTTAATAAGATCTGTTCTTTTGCCGTATAAACGGGCGGACCGGCCGGTGGCACTGTCCACTTCCTGGCAGGCAACGAAATCCGGCTGAACTCTCCTGATCAGGGCAGCGATACTATCGAGATTGGGTTTACCCGGCTCATAGGCCAGTTCTCCATGAAAAATGTTGTAAGTCAAGACTTTAATCCTGACTTGGCTAACGGAACTCAGGCTTACAGACAGAAGAAAAGCAGCAAGAAATAGTCGCATGGGTAAATGAATTAAGTAATGGCTCAAAAATAATCAAGCGATCGGATTATCAAAACTTCTGATCACTTGAAATAATAATATCATCTTTGACGTGATTCCGGCGGAATTGGTTGATTGCCTACCCTGACTTTACGTTTTTTCCGGGTTATTTTCCAGCCCGACCATCGAATGTAGGAGTAGTTTTATCCCCTTAAAGCCAATACCAGGCTGTATTGCGGCGCTTTTTAGGAAATTTATAAAAATTCCTGATTGGCCATGGGATAATTAGCGTCGTTTCCCTACCTTTGCCTCCCGAATTTTTCGGGACTAAATTTTGGAATCGTCATGGCAAGAGTATGTCAGGTTACAGGTAAAGTACCAATCGGTGGAAACAAGGTTTCTCACTCCAATATTAAGACTAAACGTCGTTTTCTGCCCAACCTGCAGAAGAAAAGGTTTTACCTGGCTGAAGAAGACAAATGGATCACCCTGAAGCTATCAACGGATGCGATCCGCACCATTAATAAGAATGGTCTTTACAATGTTGTAAAGGAAATGAGAGCAAACGGACAAAAAATCTAACTATCCCCGAAAGGGCTAAAGCAGCAATAAAATGGCAAAGAAAGGAAACCGTGTACAGGTAATTATGGAATGCACTGAGCACAAAACGAGTGGCAAACCTGGTACCAGCCGTTATATCACGGTAAAAAACAAAAAGAACAATCCTGAAAGATTGGAACTGAAAAAATTCAACCCCATTCTTAAGAAGGTAACTCTTCACAAAGAGATCAAGTAATCAGCAGTTGACTGGTTTAAAAGTTGACTGGATTCAGCTTTTTCTCCTTATCAACAAATCAACTCGTTAACATTTCAACTTAGCAAAATGGCAAAAGCAGCTAAAACCGCCCAGAAAAAAGACCCGAAGCTGGCAGCAGAATCAAAGAACTTCACGAAAGTGATTAAAGCAGTACGCAGCCCTAAAACCGGCGCTTATACTTTTAAAGAGCAGATATTGCACAAGGACAAAGTGAAAGACTTCCTGGCTCAGAAATAATTTTGAGTTTAATATACTTTTCAAAAGCTATTCGTCACCAACGGATGGCTTTTGTTGTTTAGCGAAGTTGTCAAAATGAACTAAAATCAACCGGTAAAAATATTGATGCTGGCTTACTTTTGATCTTCGATCTGACCTCAATTAATTTATTGACTCAATGACTTTATATTATGGGATTCTTTGATAAACTATTCGGCAAAAAAGAAAAAGAAACATTAGACCAGGGTCTGCAAAAGACCAAGGAAGGTTTTTTGGCAAAGATCACCAAAGCTATTGCCGGTAAAAGCAAGGTAGATGAGGAAGTGCTTGACAACCTGGAAGAAGCATTGGTGGGCGCCGATGTAGGTATCGAGACAACAGTAAAGATCATTGAACGTATAGAAAAAAGAGTTTCCAAAGATAAATACCTCAATACCGGCGAACTGAATAACATACTCCAGGAAGAAATAGAAGCGATACTGGTAGATGCACCTCATTCCAACAGTTATGCTTTTAATTCCGACCTGCCCGCCAAACCTTATATCATTTTGGTAGTTGGTGTGAATGGCGTTGGTAAAACAACAACGATCGGAAAGCTGGCTTATAATTTTAAAAAAGCAGGAAAGAATGTATTGTTGGGAGCCGCCGATACTTTTCGTGCTGCAGCGGTTGAGCAGTTAACTATCTGGAGTGAAAGAGTAGGTGTTCCCATTGTAAAGCAGGATATGGGCAGCGATCCTGCGGCCGTTGCATTTGATACGGTTCAAAGCGCAATAGCTAAACAAGCTGACGTGGTGTTGATAGATACAGCGGGCCGATTACATAATAAGGCCCACTTGATGGAGGAGTTAAGCAAAATCAAAAGAGTTATACAAAAAGTAATACCCGACGCCCCGCATGAAGTATTGCTGGTGCTCGACGGAAGCACGGGGCAAAATGCTTTAGAACAGGCCAAGCATTTTACAGCTACCACTGACGTTACCGCCATGGCTATCACAAAATTGGATGGTACGGCCAAAGGAGGTGTGGTACTGGCGATCGCCAATCAATTTCAGATACCGGTAAAGTTTATTGGAGTTGGTGAGAAGATGGAGGACCTGCTGCTGTTTGACAAACATGAGTTTGTAGACAGCTTGTTCAACCTGGAAAAGAGTTAACAAGTATTATCGCATTGATGCCTCATTCTAATCCTTCTATTTCAGTATTCTTTTCGTACTTATAATACGACATTAGAAAAATGACCGGTGCGAAAACAAAACATATCGCCGGTAATAGCCAATGGTTCCTGGACAGACTAAAGAATACAAAAACGACCCAAACGCCAAAAAGTAATTTCAGGAATTCTTCCATCTTCATGTCTTCTGTATATAAAAGACTGTTTAGCAGTAACAGCAGGAAGGGGCCGGTCAACATCATCCACACATATTCCCCGGTATTATCTTTATTTATGATCAGGGCCCTTAATGCCCAGGCTTCAGGTAATAGGAGAATGCAATAAACTCCCAGCAATGACAGCAAGGTTGAAAAACCTTGTATGGGGAGATTTCTATAGAAGCTTAGTTCCGATTCCAGGAAATGAAAATTCTTATACACGATAATACTATGACCGATGAGACTGGTCAGGTACAGCATCCATAGCATCCTTTCCTCAAATACGGATGCCTCGGTTCTTACAAAAAAATACAGGCAGCCAAAAGACAAAAATTTTACGATCAGCAACGTGATAAACTGCCGG
>JANOCH010000218.1:0-3404 GCA_031412015.1 Chitinophagaceae bacterium | reverse complement strand
AACTGTGCGCCAATACCAAAAAAGCGTCCACTCATTTCTTCGTCAAAATATCTTTTATCAACCGGCGGAAAAAACTCGGTGTGAGGATCCATTGTATTGGTAATGGCATTAACGAATACATTGAATTTATCGTCGTCATTGAATTTTAAACGAAAACGCTCAAACAAACGGTCCGTTATTTTTTTTACTTTATCACGGGCGTCTTTTTCAAGTTCAACATCTGTTTTCACAACAAAACCTTCTTTACCTTTATTCTTTTCCCGTATATCGAGCAGGTCTGAATAACGTTCCAACGTAAGATATTTTACTTTTTTTCTCCAACGTTCTTTTATCTCAGCTGCTGAAGGAGCATAATCCAGTTTATCTCCATCCAGTGTCACTTCTTCGTCAATCGTAAAATCAAATGGTTTGGATAATGTTTCCATACAGATCGCCGATGCTTCTTCCATCCTTACATTGAAAACTTTTCCAGCAGCTAAAAAGAATTCTACCGGTGCTCCTTTAATTTCTTCATCGATCTTATTGCCGTATTTTTTTTGCAATTCAGCTATATCGCTTTGCAAAAACATATTTTTTTCGGGGTCGAGATCTGTCAGGTATTTTGTAAATATTTTTTTTGAAAAATCATCATTGATACTCTGGGGACTAAAATGCGCCTGCGCCAGCATTTCGCCTACTAATCTCAGGATCTCTTCATATTTGGTGGGTGGATTCTTTGTGCCGGTTCCCATGGTTTGAAATGCCAGGAAAGAACCAGCCACAATCATCATGATCACGATGGGAAGTCTCTTCATATTCAATAGGTATTTTAGTGCATTGGGCATATTCCAAAAATAACGCAAAATCAGTGGTTTTAGTGCTTTTACGAGCATTTAACAAGGGATTTTGATAAGCGGTATTGGCTTTTAGCGTGGGTTTGAACCGGGGAACAATTACGATTTGAACAATGACAAACCTTTATTTTTTCTAAAATATCCTTTTACTTATTTTTGCTGCTCGAAAAATGGTGGTTATAGCTCAGTTGGTTAGAGCATCAGATTGTGGTTCTGAGGGTCGCCGGTTCGAGCCCGGTTAGCCACCCCACTAAAACCCCGATCTCGTTTGGGACGAGACGGGGTTTAATTTTTAATTATAGTCGACTGAATGAATTACTGGCTCATACTAATTCCCCTGCTCTCTGCTTTCATTGGTTGGTTCGCCATTAAAATTGCCCTGAAATTGCTTTTCCGACCGCTGGAGCCCCGCAAACTGATGGGTATGGTTATACAAGGAGTAGTGCCGAAATACAGGCATCAAATAGCGGATAAACTTGGACAAATAGCGGCAACAGAATTTTCTAATTTTGGAGGCCTTGAGCAAAAGATCAGCGACCCCGCCAGTATGGAAAAAATAAAGCCCTTGATTGAAACGTACATTGACGATTTTCTGCGCAACAAGTTAAAAGAGCAAATGCCCATGATCGGTATGTTTATCGGCGATAAAACCATCGATACGCTGAAGGTTATTTTTATGAAGGAAATAGAAGCCCTGTTTCCAAAGGTTATGCAGCAGTTCGCCGGGAATTTAAGCAGTGATCTGGATATCGAACAAATGGTAGTTTCAAAAATAGTAGCCGTTTCGCCTGATAAAATGGAAGCACTTCTTTATAAGAACCTGGCTAAAGAATTCCAGGCAGCGTCTCTCCTGGGAGCCGTTATCGGTTTACTCATTGGACTTATACAGTTAACTATCATTCTTTTAACGACCTAACTTGACTATCCTGTCGGTTTTATTTCTTTTCCATTGAACATTTCTCGTTGCCTTTTATACAAATGTCTTATATGTCAGCAAGTTCTTTCTACTTTACTCGTCAAACTGACATTATAATCAAAACCATGAGATATATTTTTACCGCTTTCTTACTCGTTTTTTACAGTTCATTTATTGTTGCTCAGCCCGGTGCGGGCGCAGGTCGTGGAAATGGCCAGCAGATCTCGGGCCGCCTGTACGGCAAAATTGTGGAAACAGCCTCGGGCAAAGCAGTTGAATTTGCTTCTGTCCAGTTGTTGCAAAGTAAAATGGATAGCGTTACTAAGCAAAGAAAAGAAACGGTCATCGGAGGCATGCTGACCAGGGCCAATGGTGATTTCAGCATTGAGAATGTTCCAGTGTTCGGACCATTGAAATTAAAAATAACTGGTATTGGTTTGAAGGAATACACACAGAATGTATCTTTTGAATTAAAAAGAGGCGGAGATCCCAGCGCTATGATGAATGCGTTGGATAAGGACCTCGGTAATATAAAAATTGAAATTGAAGAAAAGCTGTTGAGCAATGTTACAGTGACCTCTGAGAGACCTGGTCTTCAGTTGGGCATCGACCGCAAAATATTTAATGTAGATAAAAACCTGGTGTCTGCCGGAGGTACAGCCGTTGACATCATGCGTAATGTTCCATCCCTGAATGTTGATATTGATGGTAACGTAACCATGCGTAACAATGCGCCGCAACTTTTTGTCGATGGCAGACCCTCAAATCTAACCTTAGAACAAATACCAGCAGATGCTATTCAAAGTGTCGAACTGATCACTAACCCTTCTGCAAAATTTGATGCATCCGGCGGAACGTCAGGAATTCTAAACATTGTATTGAAAAAAGAGAAGAAGGTAGGTTACAACGGAAGTGTCAGAACCAATATTGATTCTCGTGGCAGAGTTGGTTTTGGAGGTGATATTAATTTGCGCCAGCAAAAAGTAAATCTTTTTGCAAGCGGAATGTACAATCAACGTAAATCGATCAGTGACGGCACGACGACGAGGACAAATTTATTTGACGATCCTGATACCTACCTTACGCAGCTTGATCATTCGGTGCAATTGGGACAATTTGGTTTTGGGAGGGCGGGACTGGATTACTTTATAAGCAATAGGAATACACTTTCTGTTGCCACCAATTTTGCCAGGGGAAGTTTTAAACCTAATAGTTCGAGTGACATTTATGTAGACACGTTATATACACCCACCAAGAGTTCTTCTTTTTACGACAGAACATCAGATATGCAAGGAAATTTCCGCAACCTTGGAACAACGATCAGCTTTAAACATAATTTTCCAAAAGCCGGACGTGAATGGACGGCGGATGTTACTTATAACAAAAGTAAAAATTCCAATAATAGCAATATTGTGACGGATACATTTAGCGTTCCCCAGAATCAGCTTCTAGGTACTTATAAACAGCAACAAAGGGTGAACGGAGCGAATGAGAACATTATTTTGCAGACTGATTTTGTTAATCCCATCAATGATAAATCGAAATTTGAGATGGGCCTGAGAGCGCAGTTACGAACAACTCGTAGTTCCGGTTCTTTTTATACTGACGATAACGGGCAATGGATACTGCAACCCACCTCACAAACAAATTATGAA